>JAMDBA010000059.1:20099-20475 GCA_023484365.1 Patescibacteria group bacterium | reverse complement strand
CAATAGTTGACATCGCCGCAAGCGGATCCCGTCCGTCCTCATCCCAGAAACGCTCCATAGCATAAAGGATCAAGGTCTTTTCGCTAACCTTTGGCATTATATATTCTCTTAATGGCGGAATATGGAAAAACGCAACTATGCGCTGATATTCTTGAACCATCAACATCTCTTTGCGTGAAGGCTCTTTAACTTTTACAATCACGCTGCTGAGCCGGTAAAGTTCTGCAGCGGAAGGAACTATGATAGCTCCCGCCTTTTTATAATCGCTGTCCGGATAACCGCTTTTGACGCCAGCCCCGGTCTCTACCAGACAAACAACATCTTTCTTCTCAATTTTACTAAAATCATTAACCAGAGCTTCAACATGGTCAGGGAT
>JAMDBA010000059.1:0-20089 GCA_023484365.1 Patescibacteria group bacterium | reverse complement strand
CAGCGCATAGTTGCGTTTTTCCATATTCCGCCATTAAGAGAATATATAATGCCAAAGGTTAGCGAAAAGACCTTGATCCTTTATGCTATGGAGCGTTTCTGGGATGAGGACGGACGGGATCCGCTTTTGACGCCAGCCCCGGTCTCTACCAGACAAACAACATCTTTCTTCTCAATTTTGCTAAAATCATTAACCAGAGCTTCAACATGGTCAGGGATAAGAATAACCCTCCCCTCTCCTTCTTTGGTTTCTTTCTCAATCCCGATTGGAAAAACAGGCCTTATCGGCTTCATTTTATGCCTCCTTCAGCTGATTTTTTCAGCCTTTTAAGATTAAAATAACCATTTAAGGTATACATCTAAAATTTAATGATGTCAAAGCCATCAGTTGACAAATAAACTTATTTTGTTTAATCTATAGATAGAACCGGAACAATTAAAAAGGAGATGATTTTAATGAAAATCCCCGGTATACCAAATGCTCCAGGAACGGTTGAATTTGAAGAAAAAGAGTGCGCTTTGTTTGTTGCGGCAATGAACAACAGCTTAGATCTTATCCAGTCGGGAATATTTGATTTTATCACTAAAGAGCGCCTTGCTAAGATTTTCTACGGGTTTGAAAGGACAACTCATCTCGTCCTTACTCCCTCGCCCGACATGCGCAAAGTTTTTATCTTACTCATTTCCAACGAGCTTGATAAAACAAATACCGCCGACAAAGAGAAAGTGACGCTGCTTAAAGGCATCCTGAGCAAACTTAACTACGACCATAGGGCCAATTAAATTTCCAACCGCTCGCCCCCGAATATCAAATCGGGGGCTTTTTTTGACCCCGGAGTGAAATTTCGACCGTGGAATTTAATAAAAAGTTTAACACGAAATAACAACCTTTGATTTTCATTCGTTTTATTTTCAAGAACAAACAATGCGACACAGAAGATCCAGTCAAAATTCTACTACGGGGTTGATTTTTTATAGTTTTTAGCCATATAATTTAAAAAGATTTTTAAAAACAGATCAAAACAAGAAAGGAGAGAATATGAGAATAATGGCAGAATTATGGGATATGGGTGGCGTAATCGTTGATTACCGGAAACCGCCGTACTGTTTTGATTTTCTAAAAAACCCCGAATCAAAAATTAAACTGATTGAACCTTATTGGAAACGATTTGAAAGAGGCCTAATCTCAGGGAAAGAATTTTATATAGCATTTACAGAAGAGTTTGGATACTCTAAAAGATATGATGATTTTATAAAAGATTTTAACGAAGGATTTGATTTTAAGCTCAACAAAGAAGTTTTTGACTTTGTTGTTAGCCGCAAGCCAAAAATTAACGGTCCGACACTTTATATGATTTCAAATATCAATGAATTTCATTTTGATCATATAAATAAAATGTGGCCGGGAGTATTTTCCAACTTCTTAAGAAACTTTTATTCTTTTAGACTTGGCATGATAAAGCCTGACCCGAAAATTTTCCTTTATACCAAGAAAAATATAAACTTTTCTGTTTATAACACCGTATTTATAGACGACAAAAAAGAAAACTGCGGCGCCGCCAAAAAAATAGGGTTTACGTCTATTCAATTTATTAATCTGGAACAGCTTAAGGCCGACCTGATCAAACTTGATGAACCGCCAAAAACAGAGATTAAACCCGAAAAAAAGAAAATTTGGCCAGAAGATAACCCCGATGACGATATTTATTAAAAACAAAAAATATGCCCCGGTGTTTACCGGGGCATTTCTTAATGATGAATTTATTTCTGCTGTTCAAGCATCACTTTAATTTTTGCCACTATTCCTTTTTTGAAATCCACTTCAACATCGTGCTCGCCCAAAGTCTTAATCGGCTTATCTATTTTTATTTCAACTCTGTTTTTTCGCAGCATATCAACATCGCGCAAACCATTTAAAATATCCTCTTTATTGATGGAGCCGTAAACAGCACCGCTTTCATCAGCCTTAACCGGGAAAACCAGTTTTCTGCCATCAAGCTCTCTGGCTATTATTTCCAGTTCTTTTTTAATCTCCGCGTCCTTTTTATCTGAAGCCGCCTTTTTTTCTTCCAATCCCTTAAGCGCCGCTTCTGTGGCTACGACCGCTAGTTTTTTCGGGAAAAGAAAATTCCTGGCGTGTCCTCCGCTTACTTCTTTAACATCGTTTTTCTTGCCGACATTAGGAATATCCACTAATAAAATAACTTTCATTTTTATATTTTTATTTAATTTCCGACTTTATTAATTCTAAGGCTTTATCTAATTGAGGGTCCTGATTATTTTTTATATCATTATCAGTCAGCGGAACGGCGACGTCAGGCATCAATCCATGACCTTCTAAAATCTGGCCGTTTGGAAGAATCCAGTGAGCAATCGTCAGCTTAATTGACGAACCGCCGCTTAAGGGAACAAGCTCCTGAACAGTTCCCTTTCCGAAACTCTGCTCGCCAACAAGCTTAATTCCCCTGTTGTCATGAAGCGCGCCGCTTAAAATTTCTGCGGCCGAAGCTGAACCGCCGTTTATAATAACAACCGTTGGGAAATTGACTAAAGCTTCGTTGCCGTTAGCGCGATAAACGTCGTTTAATCCCCTGCCCGCTTCCGTAACCACAACACTCCCTCTCTTCAAGAACCATCCGCTCATATCAACCGCCGTCTGAAGATAACCTCCCGGATTATCCCGTAAATCCAACACCAGCCCTTTCGCCCCGCCCGTTAAAGCCTTAACCATCGCCTGATAGAACAATAGGTCAGTGTTTTCATTAAAAGCGTAAAGATGAACGTAGGCAATATTTCCGTCCTTCATTGAATAATCAAGAGTCGGCACATCAATATTAGCGCGGACTATTTTAAAATCTTGAGGCTTATCCCAGCCGCTTCTTAAAATAGTCAGCGTTACCGTCGTGCCGCTTTCTCCTCTGATAAGCTCAACCGCGTCATTAATATTCATATTAGCGGTAGAAGTTCCGTTTATCTGCAAAATCTGATCGCCACTCTTAAGTCCCGCTTTTTGAGCAGGCGAATCTTTAAGCGGCGAAACAATAATAATTTGACCATTCTTAACACTTAATTGCGCTCCGATACCACTAAAGCTGCCCTGAACATCCTCCTGAAATTTTTGGCTGTCGGAAGGATTGAAAAATTCGGAATAAGGATCGCCCAAAGAATTAACTAGACCGTTAACCGCGCCGTAGATTTTGGTCTGATCGCTTATTTGAGCGTTGTTCAAATAATCGCTATTTATAAGCTGCCACGTCTGCCAAAAAATTCCGAAGTCGGCCGTCGTTGATGCCTGATTCGCCACACTACCGACTCCCTCAACCTGAATATTTAAAGGGACTCTTCTGCCCGCGCGCCAGCCTAAATAAAAACCTGCGGAGACGGCTGCTATAATAATTACTATCGCCAATGAGTACAAAAAAGTTTTCTTTTTAAACATTATTAAATTTTATAACATTTTATCAATGCCAACAATATCACCCCAATATTTTTGAAAATTCCTATTTTAATAATAAGCATTTCAACCTTTAAATTACCGCCAGAATATCATAAAATTTTAATAATGAGCTTAACATCTGATTATTTAGAAACGCTTAAAGAAAGACAAAAGAAATCAAGAATTTATAAAGATTACCAGCTTATCGGTCTGGAAATAGCCCAGATCCTGGAAGACCAAAAACATAAAGCGCTTTATATCAAACTAGCCAAAGAAAATAATAAAAGTAAAATTTTTGACCTGGCGAAGGAAATAGCCCAAAAGAAAGGAATAAAAAATAAGGGCGCTTATTTTATGAAAATTATATACAGAGGCAGAAAGAAAAAGAGAAAAAATAATAAAAAAACAACAAAGGAAAAATAAAAACCAATGACTAAAATCGTAACTGTTAACGAAAAAAAAGACGAAAAAAACCTGCGGCAAAAAACCGTTGATTTTGATTTTTCAAAATTCAGCAAGAAAGAAATAAATGATTTAATTCAGGATATGAAAAAGACTATGGTTGCCTCCAATGGCGTCGGCCTTTCCGCTAATCAGATAGGACTTCAATGGCGGGTTTTTGTGGCGCAAGTTCCGGTAAATAAAGGTGAATCTAAGTTTTACGCCCTTTTCAACCCGTCAATTTTAAAAACGTCAAAAGAAGAAGTTTCTTACGAAGAAGGATGCCTGAGTGTTCCGGGGAAATACGGCGAAGTAAGCCGCCCTTATTACGTCATCGTCAAAGCCCAAGACAAGAATGGCAGGCCGGTAAAAATAAAAGCCTGGGCGCTTTTAGCGAGAGTTTTCCAGCACGAAATAGACCATTTGAATGGCGGGTTATTTATTGATAAAGCCAAAAATATCCAGGACGTTTCAAGACCAGAGAATTCTTAAATAATGGAAAATAATTTAAGATATGTTTTTTTTGGCACGCCTGACTTCGCCGCCATAGTTTTAGAAAAACTAATAAGGGGGGGGTTTAAACCTGAGATAATTATTTGTAATCCGGATAAGCCTGCCGGCAGGAATAAAGCGTTAACTCTCCCACCGGTTAAAATTATCGCCCAAAAATACAAACTTAATATCTCGCAGCCCGAGCGCCTTAGCGACGCTTACAATTCAATAGCCGATTTGAATCCTGAATTAATGATAGTTGCCGCCTATGCCAAGATTATCCCCGAAAAATTTTTAATAGTTCCAGAACTCGGAACTATAGGCGTCCACCCTTCGCTCTTACCGAAATATCGCGGCTCTTCCCCGATACAAAGTGCTATTTTGAACGGCGAGAAAGAAACAGGTACGACCTTATTTATGCTTGACGAAAAAATGGACCATGGAAAGATTATTGCTGAAGCGCGCCTGCCTATTTCAGAAAAAGATAACTATGAATCGCTCACCGAGAAACTCGCCGAGCTGAGCGGCGATTTACTTGTTAAAACCTTACCGGAATTTTTAAAAAATCACATATCTCCTGAAATCCAAAACGAAAGTAACGCCACTTATACGGCTAAAATTAAAACAGAAGATGCTTTTATTGAACCGCGGGAGCTGGTTAGCGCTATAAATAATGGCGGCGCGGCAGCGGAAAAAATAAACCGCAAAGCCAGAGCTTTTTATCCTGAACCTGGCGTCTGGACGATTTTAGAAAAGCAGACATTAATTGGCAAAATCATCCTGCCAGCCAATAAGCGAATAAAAATTATAGAAACAGAAATAATGGAAGGAAAATTAAAGGTAAAAAAGATTCAGATCGCGGGAAAAAAACCTTTATCGGTATAGCTTTTATTATTACATATCCTTTTTTAAATCCTGAAACTCTTTAAGCGCCTTTTCGTATTTCGGACGCATTTTAGATGAAGCGGACCGCGAAAACATTTCAGCCTGTTTTATAAGCGAATCCAAAAGCTTTTTCCCTTCCTCTTCAGGATTTATTTGGTCTGCTACTTTTTTAGCCAATTCAATAGTTTCTTTCTTTTTAAAACTGATTATAAAAACCGGCAAGCCGGCCAGCTCCCCCAGAACAGGCTTATTGTCTCTTATTTTTAAACCATAGGTAACGTCGGCTCCTTCTTTTAGAATCTTATTTATTTTGCCTGTTTCGGCCTTAGACATAAAATCAGTCTTATTTCAATGAACGAAAAGACGGGGCAGGCGATTTACTTGTTAAAACCTTACCGGAATTTTTAAAAAATCACATATCTCCTGAAATCCAAAACGAAAGTAACGCCACTTATACGGCTAAAATTAAAACAGAAGATGCTTTTATTGAACCGCGGGAGCTGGTTAGCGCTATAAATAATGGCGGCGCGGCAGCGGAAAAAATAAACCGCAAAGCCAGAGCTTTTTATCCTGAACCTGGCGTCTGGACGATTTTAGAAAAGCAGACATTAATTGGCAAAATCATCCTGCCAGCCAATAAGCGAATAAAAATTATAGAAACAGAAATAATGGAAGGAAAATTAAAGGTAAAAAAGATTCAGATCGCGGGAAAAAAACCTTTATCGGTATAGCTTTTATTATTACATATCCTTTTTTAAATCCTGAAACTCTTTAAGCGCCTTTTCGTATTTCGGACGCATTTTAGATGAAGCGGACCGCGAAAACATTTCAGCCTGTTTTATAAGCGAATCCAAAAGCTTTTTCCCTTCCTCTTCAGGATTTATTTGGTCTGCTACTTTTTTAGCCAATTCAATAGTTTCTTTCTTTTTAAAACTGATTATAAAAACCGGCAAGCCGGCCAGCTCCCCCAGAACAGGCTTATTGTCTCTTATTTTTAAACCATAGGTAACGTCGGCTCCTTCTTTTAGAATCTTATTTATTTTGCCTGTTTCGGCCTTAGACATAAAATCAGTCGTTGAATCAACGGCAGCGATAACTTCGCTTGTTTCCACATTTATAATAAGCTCGTCAACGCCATTTTGATAATCGTCAAACTTAGAAGTCCTGAGCGCCAGATATCTGCCTTTGAGCCATTGATGATTAACCGATAAAGTTTTTGATTTTTCTAAAAGTTCGCCCACCGGATCAACAAATTCGTTTTCTTTTTTATTTTTATTTTTAAAACTATCTTCTCTTGAAACGACGACCCCTTTGTTTCTGCTGACTATATCGTGAGAATAAATCCCCTCAAATTTATCCATATCAATCCGGCATTCATCGTCAACCGGAAAATTAGATTTCTTAAGCATTTCAGCCTCAATTTGAATTTCTTTTTTTAGTTTATCGTTAAGCTCTTTAATTTCCTCGCCAAATTCTTCTCCCTCTCTTTGATTTAAAACCGCGTTTTCCACGTTATATCGCATCATTCTATTTTTACTTTTATTTTCCTGGCCGACTCCAGATTTTTTGATTTAGGCAAATTAATTATTAAAACGCCGTTTTTAAATTCAACTTTTGCCTTATCAGGATCAACTTCCTGAGGCAAAATAACAGAGCGAGAAAAATTTCCCCAATAACATTCCTGATAAAGATAATCCTTTTCGTCAACGTAAGTTTCGTGAATTCTTCTGCCCTTTATAAAAACCCCGTCACGTTTGACGTTTATGTCTATATCTTCGGGATTTACGCCCGCAACAGGCGCCTCAATGACGAATTTATCGGGAGTTTGGTAAATATCAATCACCAATTGACCTCCTTCTTCAAAATTGTTGTTTTCTTCCATTCCGTTAGAAAATTAAAATTATATCTTTCCGACCGAAAGATTGTTGATTAGATTTATTTGATAATTAATATAATTAAACATTGCTATTAAATTTTCTAACGGGATTCCATAGCGAAATTATAAACCATAAAATATCAAACCTCAATCCGCTTTAGTTTTTCAAAATCACCCAAAAGAAAGAATCCCATAACCACTAAAAACAACAGCGCGTAAGAAACTTCTCCGAATATCAAAACGAGCAAATTAAACGCCATATGCGCAAAAGTGGCTATTATTAAACCCAATACCAGATAGCGAAAATCAAAAAACCGCCTGATACTCATCGCCCACCAATAACCAACTAGTCCGGACGTTAAAGTATGGAGTAAGGTCGCGCCCACGAGCCGCAAAGCGGCAAGCTGTACGGCTCCAGATAAAAAAGCGCCCTGAGCCGGATTAGAAATAGTTAAATTCGCGATAGATATAATATTCTCAACCGTGGCAAATCCCAAAGCAGCGACAATCATATAAACCATCGCCTCAACCGGCTCGCGAAATTTCGAACTCTTATGAACAATAATATAGGCAGCTAAAAATTTTGATACTTCTTCAATTAAAGCGAATATCAAAAAAGCCAACGGCGAAAGTTTGGCGATGTTAATTTTTCCCAATAAAATACCGGAAAAATATTCCGCGAAAATCGCTAAAATAACAAATAGTCCACCGCTCAAAAACGTAAGGAATAAAAGTTTTTTTGATTTAGGATAATCGTCTTCTTTTAAATAAAACCACAACCAGATAACGCCTGGCAGAGAGCCTAAAACTATGGCGGCAACCAGTTCTACCATTTTTTAATAATCAATAATTCGTCAGGGCGGAAATTTCTGTGCATTGCCTCTGTTACGAAGGGCATAAACGGATGCAGCATCTTAAGAGACTCCAAGAAAATCTCCTCTAACATTTTATAAGCAGCGGCTGCCTCAAGAACAGACGCGCCCTGCAGGCGTGGCTTGGATGCTTCAATAATTTCATCGGCAAAGGTATGCCAGACATAATGATATAAAGCTTCGGCGGCCAGATAAAATTCAAAATCGTCCAGATGTTTGGTTGCTTTGGTTTTTATTTTCTTAAAATCATCCAGATATTTCTTGTCTTCTGCCGAGAATTTTGGCTTAATTCCGGCGTATTCCGGCTTATTATTCATTAAAATAAACCGGCCGATATTCCAAATTTTAGTGGCAAAGTTGCGATATCCGCGGATTTTATCTTCAGAGATGACAACGTCCTGACCCGGCGTATTCCCGACAACCAAGGCCATTCTTAAGGCATCGGTGCCGTAAGTTTCCGCCACCCCAAGAGGATCAATGACATTACCTTTTGATTTGGACATTTTCTGCCGGTCCTTGTCGCGGACTAGGCCGTGCAGATAAACATTTTTAAAAGGAATTTTCCCGGTCCGGTAGAGCCCGAGCATAATCATCCGCGCAACCCAGAAAAACAAGATATCGTAGCCGGTTTCCATAACGCTTGTCGGATAAAAAGTCTGGTAATCTTTGGTAGTTAGTTTTAATTTCTGATTTCTGATTTCGGATTTCGGATTTTCGCGTTGCGCAAGCAACGTGGCGAACGGCCATTGACCCGAAGAGAACCACGTATCAAAAACATCAGGACTCTGAATCATCTTTTTACCGCCGCAAAAAACGCATTTAGCCGGTTTTTTCTTTTCTGTCTCAATCATCCATTTTCCGCAATCGGAACACTGCCATGCCGGAATCCTGATCCCCCAAACAATCTGGCGGGAAATATTCCAATCTTTGATATTTTCCATCCAATGGAAAAATATTTTTTCCTGAAACTTAGGAATGATTCTTATTTTTCCTTTTTTGACCGCGTCTATCGCCGGCTGGACGATTTTTTTCTTCCCTTCCCTAGTTAAATCAATAAACCATTGCTCCAAAACCAGCGGCTCAATAGTATTTTTACACTTATAACAAACGCCGACCTGGTGCTTGTATTCTTCCGTTTTAAAAAGGGATTGGCCTAATAATTCAACCGCTTTTTCTCTGGCCGCTAAAACTTTAAGGCCGACCATTTCCGGCGGGATGCCCTTATTCGGCAAAATAACGCCCACTTCCCCTATTGTAGGCACAATTTCCAAATTATGCCTTTTGCCTATTTCAAAGTCTGCCGCATCGTGCGCCGGAGTTATTTTTAACGCGCCGGTACCGAAATTCATATCAACCGCTTCATCGGCAATTATTTTTAAATCGGCTCCAGTCAGCGGATTTTTCGCTGTTTTCCCGATAAAAGATTTGTATTTATTATCTTTTGGATTAACGGCAATAGCAACATCTCCAGGAATCGTCTCCGGGCGGGTCGTGGCGACAACAATCTCTCCGCCGCCGATTATTTCGTATTTTACATAATAAAGCTTGTCGTTTTTTTCTTCCCAGGAAACCTCCAAATCGGATAAAGAAGTCTGGTGCTTAACGCACCAATTAACTATCCTTTTATCACGGTAAACCAGCCCGTCATCGTAAAGTTTTTTAAAAGTCTCGTAAACTGTTTTTATAATATCGTCGTCAAGCGTGAATTTTTCCCGGCTCCAGTCACAGGAAGCGCCCAACTGCCTGATTTGATTTTCCATGTGAGCTTTGTTCGCCTGCGTGAATTCTTTTATCATTCCGTAAAGCTTTTCCCTGCCGCCTTCTTCTTTTAAAATTTCAAAACGGCTAGTCCCTTCTTTTTCCAGTTTTTTTTCAAAAACAACCTGAGTCTCAAAGCCAGCATGATCGGCTCCTGGAAGCCATAAAGTCTCATCTCCTTTCATCCGGTGATAGCGGGTCATAATATCCTCAATGGTTATCCCGACTGCGTGGCCAAGATGAAGCGATCCGTTGGCGTTAGGCGGCGGCATAATTATACAAAAAGGCTTTCTCTTGCTTTTGTCAGAAACTTGCTTTTTAGCCGTTTTGCGACCGTCAGCCAAAGACTGGCGCGTCTCCGGCGCAAAATAGCCCGATTCTTCCCAGAGCGAATAGATTTCTTTTTCAATCTTATTCGGCTCGTAATTTTTATCTATATCCATATTGTATTATTATAACCGCTTTAATTTATAATCCTAAATTTGGCTGCGCTGAAATCCTGTATTTTTTATTTCGCAAAAACGCAAAATAGGCCGCGGCGGCAACCATCGCGCCGTTGTCGGTATTATATTCAAATTCCGGAGCAAAAAAATTTAAGCCGCGACTTTTGGCTTTTTTTCCCAGCGCCTTTCTTAAAGATTTATTGGCCGCTACACCACCGGAAAGCAAGACTGATTCTGCTCCAAATTTTTCTGCTGCCCTGAAGGTTTTCGCGGCAAGAACATCAATAACCGCCGCCTGGAAGCCGGCCGCAACGTCAGTCTTATTTTCTTTACCTTTTAAATCTCTTAGATAATACAAAACAGCGGTCTTCAGCCCCGAAAAACTAAAATCATAATTCTTCTGATTAATCATAGGCCGAGGAAAGCTAACGGCTCCCGCATCCCCTTTTTTAGCCATTTTTTCCACTTCCGGACCGCCCGGATAAGGTAGACTAAGCAATCTTGCCACCTTATCAAAAGCTTCTCCGGCCGCGTCATCCCTTGTTTCTCCTAGTTTTTTCCATTTATCAAAACCGTCAACTCGCAATAAAATTGTATGACCGCCGCTAACAATTAAGGCGACGGCGGGGAAAATATTTGAAGGCTTGAATTTTCGCGCGTTTTGCGAAAACAAAAAGCTGTCCAGATGCGCCTCCATATGATTAGCGCCGACTATCTTCTTTTTGTGTTTTTCAGCTAATTCTTTAGCGAAATTTATCCCAGTCCATAACGCCGGCTCCAATCCTGGACCGACTGTCACGCCGATTAAATCTATTTTTTTAAAGTCAGGATTTAATATCTTTAAAAGTTTGGGTAGGTTTTTTAGATGCTCTCTTTTGGCTAGCATCGGGACAACGCCGCCAAAAGGCCTGTGGATTTTTATCTGTGAAGAAACAATGTTTTTTAAAACTTTAAAACACGGCTTCTTGATACCGCCGTTTGCCGAAACCAAAGCTAGAGCCGTTTCGTCGCAGCTTGTTTCAATACTTAAAATTTTCATAAAAAACTATTTAGTCAGTTCCTCCACTTCATCTTTGCCGTTTTTGAGCTCGTTAACCTGTTCTTTGTCCCGCTCTAAAAGCAAAGCTTGAAATTCGCCGACATGAGTTTTCTCTTCTTTGGCAACGTCAATAAAAACTTTTTTCATTCCTTCGTCGTCAAGCATCGCCGCCAACTGTTCATATAAACTGATGGCGTCAAGCTCGGCAATAATTCCAAGCCTCAAAGCTTCCATAACCGCTTCTTTTTTGGATACCTTACCAAAATCTATTGGTGAATATGATAACATTTGTTTTTTAAAAATTAATTTAATCGACCTTTTGTCTTTTGTTTTTCAATTAGTATAACCTGAATCCTCAATTACTACTTATCCCCTCGGGAGGATTCGCCCGCGACTCTTGCATTCGCCGTCGCTCACGCAAGGTCTGGGCGCCGCTTCGTTCAAATTTACTGATGCAAATTTGAACTCCGGCGTTCGGATCCTACTGGAAGAATATTTGTTTTTTAATTAAAGTAGTATAACCTGAATCCTCAATTACTACTTATCCCCCCGGGAGGATTCGAACCTCCAACTCTCTGCTTAAGAGGCAGTTACTCTACCATTGAGTTACGGGGGGATTACTTTAATTATAGTTTAATTTTTCATTGACTTTCAAGAATTCCTCAATTATCCTGAAGATAGTTAATTAAATCAAAAAAAGGAGCGCGAATGGAAAATAACGACAACAGGATAAAAAAACTGATAAGCATAACCACGGAAGGAAGGATGAAGTGGAAAATGACCAACAAAGAAATAATCAAGGGAAGTTTTCAATGGATAAAATTAACAGCTGAATACGAAAATCAGGTTGTACGACTTGAAGCATTTCTCGATCTTGATCCGAAAGAAATTCCCAATGATCTTTCCGAAATCACCAAAAATACAGATTTTATTTTAACATTTCAGACCGGAGAATTGCTACGTCTCTCTATTATTGAAAAATTTGATCCGTCTGTTAAAAAAATGAGGGTTCATTCTACTGAAGGCGCGCTTGATATTTTAAGGCTATTTATCTACGCATATTCTTTTGCTGTTTCGTAAAATTAAGCAGGGTTCTCGCCCTGCTTTTTATTTTTAAAATATCCATATCAAAGGAAGCGCCAGTGAAATACGTAAAATAAAAGGCGCGTGTAAACGCGCCGGAAATTACGCACGAGCATTGCTATGCATGAAAAATCTGTAGAGACGGAACAATAAACACTTTCTCGTCTGGCTTCATCGCCACCACCTTACCAATACTTTCGGCTTTACGAGAAACAATTTTTTCGGCGCGATTTTTACTTATTTTCTTGAACATCGTCGCGTCGTTAAGATAAGCCCAAGAACATCCCAGCCTCTGGCCTAATTCAGTTAATTGATACGTCATTAAAAACAACCCGCCGGTTGAAACGTTTTTAAATTCCGTCACTGGAACCTCTACCCTCAAATACGTCTTGCTATTGTCATGCTCAATCTCTTGCCCGTATTTTATGTTCTCTGGAAACAAGTCCTTCTCTCCCTTATTTTTGTTTCTTTCCATATCCACTCCTGTCTGTTATTTTATGAACTAAAAGAATTTTAGCGCCTTTTCTCCATTTTAGTCAAACATAACAGGAAAAAACCGGTTTTTTGGATTTATAAATATAATTGACTTTGCTTACTGGAAAAAATATACTTTAAGGAGTTTTTTAAGGGAGGTAATTATATGACCAAGAATAAGGAAGTTAATGAAAAAATAGAAATAATAGGAGTTTGCGAATTGTTTTGTGAGACTGGCTTAAATCCGGTCTGGGCTATTAAAGACAACAAATACGTCACCAAAGACCAGACAGGCAAGGAACAATGTTTTTATAAGGGATTGCACGTTCTTGAACAGGGAGATTATCTCACTATTTATCATCCTTGCGATCCGGATGAAATACTATGGGAAGGATTTATTTCCGAAACCGAACCGCTTATAAGCACACCAGGAAGCGCTAATGCCTTAAACCATCCTAAAAATCTTGGCGTCAGCTTGAAAAAATGGAATAAATTCTTTTTCAGAAACTATCCGGCAATATTGATTCCGAAATCACATCCTAAACAATAAATCTTATCGTCCCGATTAATCGGGACGATTTTTTTATTTATTTCCGCAAAAATCAATAAAAACCGCCTAGTTTTTAGGCTTGCAGCCGCCGGGTAAGCCGAAGCCCTCGCTATTTAACAATTATAGTGGTAAAATATGGCTATATGACGCAAAAAGAAAAAACCAGGGTGGAACTGGATAAAAAATTTAAAAAAGTCCTGCAAACGCCGGCGAGCTTTGATTTTTTCGTGGCAATCCATGATTTCGTGCAATATATTGAATTACATCCTTCTCTTTCCGGAGGCCTTTCTCTGCGCCTGAAAGCCAATCAGGAACTGGGCATTCCGGCGAAATACGGCTACCTGAAACAGATTTATCAGGGAGTGGAAGACATTAATATTAAGTCTGACGACGATCTGGGACACGCGCGATACGCCGTCATTAAAGATTTGAATAAAATCCAAGAAAAAGACGTTTCTGAAAGCAATTCTTTTTGGAAAAAACGGGAAACCTCCAGAAAATTGACTGATGAAATTTATCAAAGGCTGATCATCCGCCTTCCCGAACTGAAGAAAATAAAATAAAATGAGTTCTTCTTCGGATTTTTACAATCTCGGAATCGCTCCGAATATATTAGAGGTGCTTAATAAGCTGAATTTTAAAGTCCCCACGCCTATTCAGGAAAAATGCATCCCGGCGGCGCTTGAAGGAAAGGATCTTATCGGCATTGCCCAAACAGGAACAGGAAAAACTCTCGCTTTCGGCGTGCCTATGATTCAAGCCGCGCTTAGCGGCAGAAAAGAGCTCGTCGTATTGCCCACACGGGAGCTCGCCATGCAGGTAAACGAAGTATTTCGCCAGGTCGGAACGCCGCTCGGCATCCGGACCGCGGTTTTGATAGGCGGAGAATATATCGGCCGCCAAATGCAAGCTCTCCGCAAAAATCCGCAGATAATAATAGGAACTCCCGGAAGAATAATTGATCATTTAGAACAAAAAACAATTTCTTTAAAATTAATCGGTATTCTTGTTATTGATGAAGCAGACCGAATGCTGGACATGGGATTTGCCCCGCAACTAAAACGGATTGTCTCCTCTCTGCCGCGCGAGCGCCAAACTATGCTTTTTTCAGCCACGATGCCGCCGGATATCGTTAGAATAGCGCAAGAATACCTGAAGCTTCCTACCCGCATTGAAATAGCGCCGTCCGGCACCACCGCCGCTAAAGTTACCCAGGAACTCTTCTTTGTGGAAAAATACAACAAGCCGAGGCTTCTGGAAAAAATATTAGGAGAATATCGCGGCTCCGTTTTGGTTTTTTCCCGTACAAAGCATGGAGCGAAAAAAATAGCAGCTGAAATCCGCGCCTTAGGCTATCCGTCCGCGGAACTGCATTCAAACCGCTCCCTTAACCAGCGCAAAGACGCCTTAGAGGGATTCCGAAACGGCAAATACCGCGTGCTCGTCGCAACAGACATCGCGTCCCGTGGAATTGACGTCCAGGGAATAGAGCTGGTTTTAAATTACGACCTTCCGCAAAGTTCCGAAGATTACGTCCACCGCATCGGCAGAACAGCCCGGGCGGGCGGCGCCGGTCACGCCATTTCTTTCGCCACGCCGGACCAAAAAAGCGACGTCCGCGACATTGAGCGCCTCATCCGCTCCGCCCTCCCTCTTTCTAAACTTCCCGAACTTCCGCCAGCACGGGCAAGCGTCGCGCCTTCAGGCTCTCACTATTTTTCCCGTTATCCCGGCAAGCCAGGCAATACAGCCAGCCGCCGCCCTTTCCGACGCTCCGGCCACTCTCAATCATCTCACAACTCCCGGCGATTTAACTCCGGATGGAAAAGATAGATTTTTATTAATCAATATAAGCCCGCAGTAAAAAACCATTAGACGATATTAATCCCGAAATTTTCGTATAAAAGTATAAGAAATAGACTCAAATCGCCCCGAGATTAATCGAGGCAGTTTTTAATATGTTAAAAATAAATTCCATATAATTATAATTGTCCAATATCTACAAAAAATCAACTTTTATGGACCTAGGCAGAATCGAACTGCCGCTTCCTCATTGCAAATGAGGTGTTCTACCACTGAACTATAGGCCCGAAAACAACTTAATTCTACCCTCAAAAAGCAAGGTTGACAATAATTTTCAGTAATTCAAAATTAAGAGATGAAGAGCCAAAGGATCTTATCTATCGTATTAAGTGTCATCTTAATTTTTGTTATCGGTTTCGCTATTTTTTACGTCATCCGTTACGCCCATCAAAAGATAGAATCAACAGAGCAAAGCCAATAAAAATTCCGCTCTCTATGGGCGGATTTTTTATCGGCTTAAATCTTCCAGATCTTTTTTAATATGCGGAGGAATCTTCGCCGGCGCTTTAAGCGTTAAGTCAACCAACAAATCGCCGTATCCAAACCTGTTAAAGCGCGGCATCCCTGCCCGCGGAATTTTTAAATATTCCTTAAAATTAAAACTCTGCGGAATCTCAAAGCCGACAGTTTTGCCTTCAATAGTCAGAATTTCAAATTTTTTTCCCAGAAGAAAATCAACGGCGCCCACTTCTTTTTTAATAATTAAATCATCGCCTTCCCGCCTGAATAAATGATGCGGTTTTACCGTTATCCTGACATATAAATCTCCGTCGCCGGAATTTCTCTCGCCTGCCTCTCCCGCTCCCTTTATCTGGATGACCTGGCCGCTGGCGGCGCCTTTTAAGATGTTAACCGAAACTTCTTTTTCGCCATTAATCCTGCCTGTGCCCCTGCAAACCGGACAAATCTTATTGGGAACCGCTCCTGTTCCGCCACAAGTTGGGCAGGTTTTAACCTGAGAAATATTGCCGAAAATAGACCTGTATTCCTCTTTAATTTTTCCTTTGCCTCCGCAAGTCGGACATTGCTTGGTTCCGCTTTTTTCGTCATAGCCATTTCCTCCACAGGCGCCGCAATGGACGAGCGCGCGGTATCTTATTTTTTGAGAAACGCCGCGGTAGGCTTCTTCAAGGGTAATTTCCTGGTTTATTTCTATATCACGACCTCTTTTAAATGGCGACGACTGGCTGCGTCCCCCTCTTTGACCGCCGAAAAAGACATCAAAAATATCGCCAAAATCTCCCCCTGCGTTTTGGAAATCAAAATCAAAACCGAAAGGATTTTGGCCGCCGAATCCCCCAAAAGGATTGCCCGCCCCAAAGGGATTCTGCCCCGCCGAAAAACCGGATCCCCCGAAAGGCTCGGCTGTCCCAAACTGGTCATAGCGCTTCCTTTTTTCCTTATCCGACAAAACCGAATAAGCCTCGTTTATTTCCTTAAACTTGCTTTCGTTACCGCCCGGACGGTCGGGATGAAACTCGTGCGCCAGCTTGCGGTAAGCTTTTTTTATCTCTTCTTCGGAAGCAGTTTTGGAAACGCCTAAAATTTTATAGTAATCCTTACTCATATAAAAAATAATCTTACGACCTAAATCTCAACCACCTCTTGAACGCGATTTCTCGGCGTAAGCCGCAGGAAATCGCTGGTTATTAAAATTTCATAAATAAACCACGAAACTAAAGCGACTGCCCAATAGAATAAAACCGCAATACCCCTGACGAAAAAGAAAAACAAAGCGAGCCAAACCGCAAAAAATACTATTCCATATTTTACCTGCCAGCCGCCGATCACTCTAGCCAAGTAATCCTGAAAAACATTGCTAAGCGGTTCGCCCAGAGACGGCTTCGCGCCTAAAACGTTGCTAAGCTGAATCGCTATTTGCGCGTTAGCCGCGGCACGGAGCTGGCTTTGGACTGACGGCGGCATAGTTTCAAAATGAATGTCCTGGCTAAGCTGGTAATTAACAAAACTGCTGACAAAATCCCCATAATTGCCTTTAAGGTTTATTTCCGGATAAAGACTGTTGGCTATTTTTACCGAAACGCTATAAATGCCGCCGAAAAAATATTCTGAAAGCGCGGCGCTTTTTTGGGAGTTGATCTGGGGAAACAAAAAGACAAGAAAAACCAAAACTAAAGCGGTTGTTAATTTGCTTAATTCAATTTTTGAAATTCTGAAAAAGCTTACCGACAGACTGTTGCGAAGAATTTTCCGGCTTTTAAGCTCGCCCCAAAAAAGAAAAAACAACATAACGGCGCCAGCCGCCAAAAAATAATAATAGTTAAGCTCTCTATTCTGAACGTAAAAAGGGACGATAAAAGCGGCTATTTCAAGTATTAAGACAACAGCGCGGCGGGAAAAATTCTTTGCCATTAAGACCTCAAAAACGGAAAATATCATTAATAAAGCGACAGCTAAAATCGGCAGCAAGGAATTAAACCGGCCATCAAGATAGCCAAGATAAAACCATGACGAGAAAAAGGAGGCTAAAATTACAAGGATGTCTAATCCTAAAATTTTATAAAAAGCCGACCCTTTCGGGAACCGGGTAAGCCGGCTAGCGTTAACTTGTTTAAGAAGATTGCTGTTGTCCTGAAGCGCCATCTTGATTTTGATTATAGAACATTTGCCCTATTTTTTGAATTTCATTTGATAAATCGGAAGTTTTTGATTTTATGTCTTCAAGATTATCTGTCTCTTTGGCTTTCTTGAGCGCTTCAATTTTTTCTTCAATAGGAGCTTTAATTTCGGCCGTAATTTTATCGCCGGCGTCTTTTAATGATTTCTCAGCGAGGTAAACCAAACTTTCCGCCTGATTTTTGGCTTCTATTAATTCTTTCTTAGCGGCATCTTCGCTGGCATGCGCGGCGGCTTCGTTTTTTAATTTCTCAATCTCTTCTTTAGAAAGAGCTGTTGACGCTTCTATTTTAACCGACTGGCTCTTTCCCGACGCCTTATCTTTAGCGGTAACGTTTAAAATCCCATTGGCGTCAATATCAAAAGTAACTTCAATCTGAGGAATACCGCGGGGAGACGGCGGAATGCCATCTAAAATAAATCTCGCCAGGGTTTTGTTATCTGACGCCATCGGACGCTCCCCTTGTAAAATATGTATTTCCACCGAAGTCTGATTATCAGCGGCAGTGGAGAAAACCTGAGTTTTAGCAGTTGGCACGGTTGTGTTTTTGGGGATCATCGGCGTTGCCACGCTGCCCATCGTCTCAATGCTTAAGGTTAAAGGCGTTACGTCTAAAAGCAAAAATCTTAAAAAACCCGTCTTGGTTTCCGGTATCCAGCCTAGCGGCCGGCTTCGTTTTTTAATTTCTCAATCTCTTCTTTAGAAAGAGCTGTTGACGCTTCTATTTTAACCGACTGGCTCTTTCCCGACGCCTTATCTTTAGCGGTAACGTTTAAAATCCCATTGGCGTCAATATCAAAAGTAACTTCAATCTGAGGAATACCGCGGGGAGACGGCGGAATGCCATCTAAAATAAATCTCGCCAGGGTTTTGTTATCTGACGCCATCGGACGCTCCCCTTGTAAAATATGTATTTCCACCGAAGTCTGATTATCAGCGGCAGTGGAGAAAACCTGAGTTTTAGCAGTTGGCACGGTTGTGTTTTTGGGGATCATCGGCGTTGCCACGCTGCCCATCGTCTCAATGCTTAAGGTTAAAGGCGTTACGTCTAAAAGCAAAATATCTTTGACGTCACCCTGTAAAATTCCTCCCTCAATTGCCGCTCCCACCGCAACCACTTCATCGGGATTGATGCCTTTGTGCGGCTCTTTGCCGAAAAGTTTCTTAACCGCGTCCTGAATTGCCGGCATTCTTGTTTGTCCTCCCACTAAAACTACTTCGTTAATATCCGAGATATTGAAACCGGCGCCCTTCGGGGCTTTGGCGGTTACAGTTTCTTTGGTTAAATCTATTGAATGTTTAATTAAATCACCAACCAGTTCTTCCAGCTTGGCGCGGGAAATTTTAATCAGGAAATGTTTCGGACCGGAAGCGTCGGAAGTAATATAAGGAAGATTTATTTCCGTCTCCATCGCCGTAGAAAGTTCGTGCTTGGCTTTTTCGGCCGCTTCTTTAAGCCTTTGAAGCGCCAGCGAATCCTTGGAAATATCTATTCCTTCTTGTTTTTTATATTCTCCGACCAGATATTCAATCAATAATTTATCAAAATCGTCGCCGCCCAGATGAGTGTCGCCGCCGGTTGATTTTACTTCAACCGTATCATCGCCGACCTCCAAAACGGAAATATCAAAAGTTCCGCCGCCAAAATCATAAACGACGATTTTCTCGTTTTTCTGCTTATTCATGCCGTAAGCCAAAGCGGCCGCTGTCGGCTCGTTTAAAATTCGGCGAACTTTCAAACCGGCGATTTCACCGGCATTTTTAGTTGCCTGCCTTTGCGAATCGTTGAAATAAGCCGGAACAGTTATGACTGCCTCGTCAACTTTTTGCCCAAGCTTGGCCTCGGCATCGCTCTTTAGCTTCATTAAAATCATTGAGGAAATTTCCTCAGGGCTATACCATTTTTCTCCCATCTTAACATCAACGCCGCCCGAAGCGGACGCTTTAATTTCATAAGACAACCAGGCTTTGTCGCGCTGGACTTCCGGATCGTTAAACGAACGACCGATTAACCGCTTTATGGAATAAATCGTGTTTTTGGGATTGGTGACCGACTGGCGTTTCGCCAAAAGACCAACAAGCCTTTCGTTGGTTTTGCTTAACGCAACTATAGAAGGCGTAGTGCGGTTGCCTTCAGTGTTTTCTAAAATTCTCGGTTCGCCCGCTTCCGTGACGGCGACCGCCGAGTTTGTTGTTCCTAAATCTATACCTATAATTTTTGACATAATTTTATTTTACCC
>JAMDBA010000037.1 GCA_023484365.1 Patescibacteria group bacterium | reverse complement strand
CACCTCGGGTGTCAGCGAAGAAATCATTCGCGGGTATATCAAGAGCCAAGGAGAAGAGGATGCTGGGCAAACAACAACGTTGTTTGGATAAAAAGATACCCCGAGCGTGAGCTCGGGGAGTTTCATTCTTTTTTAGAGTTGATGGCAGTAACGGTCTTTTTTCTGATTGTCTCCGCTAATTTTTTGTCTTCTTTCAATTTAAGGCGGGAATTATCAAAACCGACGCCAAGTTTTACTGGTTCTTCGCCTTCCGAAGCAAAACTAAAAGTGTTTCCTGATTTTTTCACAATTTCCGCGGCAAGAGCGGTATTTAAAAGGTCGGATTCGTACGAAATTCCTTCGTTGTATAAAATATCAAATTCTGCGCTCTTAAATGGCGGCGCGACTTTATTTTTGACTACCTTGGCTTTGACGCGGTTACCGATTATTTCTTCGCCTTTTTTAACATAAGCTATTCGCCGCACATCTATTCTAACGGAAGAATAAAATTTTAAGGCGCGGCCGCCAGGCGTAGTTTCTGGATTACCCCACATCACGCCGATTTTCTCACGAAGCTAAATTGTGAAAATAATTAAAGTCTGCGATTTGTCGGCGATAGCGGCAAGTTTTCGCAGTGCTTGCGACATCAAACGCGCCTGCAGCCCGATTGTCTGCTGGCCCATCTCGCCCTCAATTTCAGCGCGAGGCGTCAGAGCGGCGACGGAATCAATTACGACAACAGAAATCATTCCTGATCGGACCAAGCTTTCTAAAATATTCAGCGCTTCTTCGCCGTTATCGGGTTGAGAAATTAAAAGTTCTTTAACATTGACACCGAGCTTTTCGGCGTAGTCGGGATCCAAAGCGTGTTCAGCGTCTATAAAAGCCGCTTTGCCTCCTTGCTTTTGAGCCTGAGCGACAACATTTAAAGTGAGCGTTGTTTTTCCGGAAGATTCCGGACCGTAAATTTCCACTATTCTGCCCCTAGGCAAACCGCCTACGCCTAAGGCGAGATCAAGAGACAAAGGTCCGGTAGGAATAGCTTTCACGTCGGCTCTTTTAGAATCGCCCATCTTCATGATAGCGCCCTCGCCGTATTTTTCTTGAATGGAGGAAATAAGATTTTCTAAATTATTTTCTTCTTTATCGTTTTCTTTTTTAACCATAACTAAAGTTTATAAATAAAAATTAAATTGTCAAAATAAAAAATAGGTTAAAAACGTAAAAATTAAAAATCAAAACACGAATTTTGTTGATTGAATTTATTTGCGTGGATAATTTATAGATTCCGCGCCCTATTTTTTTATAAAGAAGTTGAAGTCGTCGTCGTTGAATTCTGAAAGTCTATCGTTTTAATAACTGAAACCGCGCCGCCTAAATATTTTTTAGCCGTAAAATTAAAAGCATTAGAACCAGGTGTCAAAATTACGTTCTTCTCGAAAGAACCGTCAGGATTAGTATTTTCCGATTCGCCATTTATTAAAAGTTCGTCGGTATTTTTAACCACGCCTTGAATTAAGAAATTATCGCTTGAAGACATAGTCACATCGTTTTGAGGGTTGGTTATAAGCAAAGATGGCTGGCCGAATATTTTCCCGAAATTAAAAACAAAATATAGCGCTAGAATAAAAACCGCCAAGCTTATGATTATTTGCCAGTTGCGGCTTTTGAAGGCAAACCTATTTTTCGGCAGGGCGTCAGCGGTTTTTGGCAGGCTGATTTTTCTGATAGCCCTTATTTCCTGCCACCATGGCGAATAATCAAAATTTAAAATTTCTCCTAATCTTTTTATGTAGCCGCGCAAATAAGGCGCCGAAGGCATTTTTTCAAAATCGCCACTCAGAAGATTTTCTAAATTTTTAACCGAAATTTGGCTAATCTCGCTTAGTTTTAAAACAGTCAGATTTTTTTCTTTAATTTTTTCCTTTAATAAATCAGAAAAATTTTTAACTGCCATTCCAATAAATTAACCTTGACCGCCTTCGACGGAATCAATAGACCTTTGATTTAAAATTGTTTTTATCTTCTGGCGTATATTTAACTTTTTCATATTTTTGTATTTTTTAATGTTGGGGTTGCGTTGCTAGAAATCTTAATCAACTTTTGAAGAGAGGTATTCTTCTATATGTTCTTCAAATATATCACGCGGCTTAGCGCCTTCGCCCGGTCCAATAAATCCGTCTGTTTCCATTAGATCAAGCAAACGGGCGGCGCGCGCGTAGCCAACTTGAAGTCGCCGCTGGAGGAGCGAGGCAGATGCTTTTTTGGCTTCCATAACTACTTTGACCGCTTCTTCGTACATTTCGTCTTTCTCTCCTTCAAGATAATTCTCAAAAATATCGCCGCTTTCTTCGGTGTCAGACATTCCTGGATTAACGGGCGCGTCTATTTCTTCGGTGACCCATTCGCTGTTTTGATTTCTGATAAAATTAGCTACTTTTTGAATTTCCTCTTCGGTCACGTAAGCGCTTTGGATTCTTTTTGGTTTGGAAATATCAGAAGAAATAAACAGCATATCGCCAGATCCCAATAGTTTTTCGGCGCCGCTTGTATCTAAGATTGTCCGTGAATCAACCTGGCTTGCTACCTGCAAGGCGACTCGGGCGGTAATATTGGCTTTAATTAATCCGGTGATAATTTCAACCGAAGGCCTTTGGGTGGAAAGGATTAGATGAATACCGGTAGCTCGCGCCATTTGCGCTAAACGCACAATACATCCCTCAACCTCGCGTCCGTAGCTTGTCATTAAGTCGGCCAGCTCATCAATCACTATTAAAATATAGGGCAGTCTTTCTTCTCCGGCGGTTAAATTAGAATTATAGCTTTGAATATCTCGTCGGCCGGCTTGTTGGAGCGTATCGTAGCGCTTATCCATTTCGGCAATTGCCCATCTGAAAACCGCCAGACTCTTTTTGTTGTCGGTAATAACAGGACTGATCAAATGAGGAATGCCGTCGTAGGCGGAAAGTTCAACCCTCTTAGGATCAATTAGAATCAACTTTAAAGTTTCGGGAGAATTTTTATAAAGAAGGGCAACAATAAGCGAATGGATGGTTACGCTCTTACCCGAACCAGTGGCGCCAGCGATAAGTAAGTGAGGCATCTTTTCAATATTAACGAATATTGATTCGCCGCTGACGTCTCTTCCCAAGGGAAATGCCAAAAGGCCCGATTTTTTAAATTCGTCGTAGCTCAAGAGGCTGCCTAGCCTAACCAGGGCGGCGGCTTTATTCGGGACTTCTATGCCAACCAACGATTTCCCAGGTATGGGCGCTTCTATCCTAATCGGATGAGCGGCTAAAGCCAGCGCTAAATCCTGGCTTAAGGCGGTAATGCGGCTAAGCTTTATCCCTTCTGCTGGTTTGAGCGTATAGCGAGTTACTTTCGGACCAACGTTGATCTCGCTCATTTCTACACCGATACCGAAATTTTCCAGTGTTCGCTTGATGATGTTGGCGTTTGCTCGCAGATCGCCGGTGGTCGGTTTCTCAGTCGCAGATTTTAATAGCGAAAGCGGAGGAAAAGCAAAATCTTGATGAAGGACAACTTTTTCTTGACGTTTGCTGGGATGTTTTTTGGTATAAAATTCTTCGGGTTCCTCATAAATTTCTTTCTCAAATTCTTCTATTTTTTTATTCTCTTTTTCTGGTTCTTTCTTTGTCTCTTCATATCCTTCGTTATAATTTTCTTCCGGCTCGTCGATCGCCAGCTTTTCTTTCCTTCGGAAATCGATCTTGATCGGAATGTTCATCATCAAGAGGAAGGAAGCGATTATAAAGACAATATCTATGATAATAGAGGCGATTCCCCCAAAAGGATACCTTAAGGCGCCGAAAATTTTCCCAAGCAATCCACCTTCGTTTAGGCTGACTAAATCAATAAGGCCGAGAATTGACAGTACTAAAACACAACCTCCAAAGAAAGTTACCAAAATAAATCTTTGTCGGTCGGAAACTAGAAAAATTACCGCCATTAGAATGAAAATTACTGGCACCGCAAAATAACCTATACCTAAAAGATAAGTTAAGAATTTATAGATTAAATCGCCGGCTGGACCGGCTTTGGAAATACCCGCTAAAATCAAGACTATTGCCGAACCGACAAGGAGTACCGCCAAAATGCTTTTTTTTGTATCTCCTCCGATAGTTGAGAAAGGAGTTTCCCTGGGGTCGCGTTTATTTTTCTTCGGCTTCATTATAAATATTTTATTATAAAATCGCTTTGATGGCTAATTAATTTCATAATAAATGACTTTCTCGCTGCCGGTGGAAGTAATTTGTAATGCAGATAAAAGATTATTTTTGGTAACT
>JAMDBA010000045.1 GCA_023484365.1 Patescibacteria group bacterium | reverse complement strand
AAAAACGCAGCTCGGATTTGTTTTGGTATTTGATAAAACTGAATTACTGACGCGCCAATAATTACTACCAATATAATTAAAATTATTATTTTTTTCATAATTGGTATCGATGGCAGTTAGAACTTCTACAACTTATAAATAAAAATACTCGTTCCGGCGCGGTAGTCGGGAGCGGGAACTTCGCCTAAGCCGGCTTGCTGGCTGGCGGATAGAGGACGCAGCTTAACTAGCCAAGCGTAATTATCTGTTGAATCTTGGGGTTGAGATTTAGCGGTGATTAACGCCTGTTCAAGAGTGTTTATGGAAATTGCTAAGTAATGGATGCCGGAATCGGCTGGATTGCCGCGGCTTGCCCACCAATTAACTTCTTTATTGCCCAAGTAGTATTGCGGATCGCCGCCGCCGAAATAATCAACGGCGATTTTATTTATTTCCGGATGCGAATCAACTAAATTTTTAAGCCTAATCATATCTTGGCCCCAATCGTAATTAGAGTCGCCGACAATTTTATAGCCGTTCCAAACCCCGCCGCCGATTTCATTGAAGTAAGATAAGAAGTAAGGATAAGTTGCTAGGGCTTCAAAAAGCGCCCAGACTAAAATTATAAATAAAATGAAATATTTAATAACTTTTTTCGTAATTTCTTTTGTAAACGAAGAAATATTTAAGGAAATGTTTTGGGTGTGACCGACGTCGGTATGGGTGAACCAGCTCTTTAGCGCGCTTGCGGTTAAAATATAAATTAAAGGCAAGGTGGGGAAAAGATGGCGGAAGCCGATATTCAGGTCGGAGTGCATGCTGTAAGCCCAATAGAAAACCACAAAGCTTATCATTGAAAACTGAGTGAAATGGGAATAAATGTAATTAAGGAATTTTTGCCATTTTGGTTTGGCTTTTATCGCTTTCCAAATCCCGAATATCAGCGCCGCCAAAATAAGAATAAGGGCGGGCAAAGTTTCTTTAAAAAGATAAATTACTGGGAAATAATACCACCAACCAAGATTGCTGACCTGACCAAGAAAGTAAACGGTATTGCCGCCGCTAACCCTTTGGAAAACCATTAAAACGCCCAAAGCGTATTGGGCCAACGGGCGGAAGATGGGCGATTTAGTCATCCAGATGTCTAGGTTCGCTATGCAGCGCATTGGATTGCAAATATGCCCGGCTAGCGTCGGCCCTCCGGCAAAAGGATGCAAAATATAGCTCGTGTCGGAAAATTGTTTTTGAATAGGGTAGTGGATGGTAAATAAAGCGTAAACAGGCCAGACTATTAAAACATAGCCGATAACAAAGATGATTATAACGGCGCGCAGGTAACGGTAACCTCTTATAGAGAATCTTCTTAAACGCGCGTTTTCATCGGTCTGCAGCCAGTCTCGCTTAACGCTAATTGCGTAAAAAACGATTATCAGGAAAATAAAATAAGGGATAAGCATCACGGCGGAGAATTTTGTAAGTTGCGCGACGCCGAAAGCTATGCCGGCCATAAATAAATTTAATTTTGATGGCTTAAAAATAAATTTTAAGAAATAATAAGTCCCTAGGACGATGCCAAAAGCGGCGGCGACGTCGGTGGTAACATAATGACCGTGCGCTAAAACATTAGGCGAGACGGCAAAAAGAAAAGCGGGTAAAAGCCCCCACCAAACACCTACGATTTCTTTTGCCCAAATATAAATTAAAAACACCAAAAGTAATGTTAAGAAAATTGGGAATAGCCGGAAAACATGCAAAATCTGGTCGGCGTTATTTCCGGAGTTATATAAAAATTGGGTGCCCATATCCCATTGGCCGTTAACTTCGCTTGTCCAGGCCGTGGAAGTTGTCGGGTAAACCGGATTAATAAATAATTTTACCGGCAAAGCGCCTAACGCTTTAACTAAAGGCGGATGCTCGGGATTAAGGCGGTAATCAAGCTGGGAAATATAACCGTATCCGGCGGGCGTGTGAGCGAGCTCGTCCATTATCGCTGAGTCGCTCCATGCAGCTTTAAGCATCATGGCGCCGCTAACAATTATTATTACGGCTAAAATTAGCCATGGATAAATAGATTTATTTTTCATATTTAAATTATATCACTTGTAAACCTTGTGCCAAAGTGGAGCTTGGCGGGGTAAATTATGGTATTTAGAATTTCATTATATCTTAATTTTTCGGCGTGTATGTCCCTTGGTTTTCTAAAATAACGCTTTTTATAACCAGAAGGGTAAGAATTTTATTCATTTTCACAATATCTAAATTCCCGGCGAGTTCTAAAATCCGATCGGCGCTAACAGGCCGGCCAGCCTTGTTTAAAATGCCTAAAATTTGTTTTTCCTCTTCGCTTAAGGCGACGGTTTTTTGTTTTTGCGATTCTACTTCTATTCCTAACGATTTCAAAATATTTTCGGGCTTGGTAACCAGTTCGGCGCCCTGCCTGATTAAATCGTGCGATCCTTCGTAATTTGAATTATTTATCGCGCCGGGCACGACAAAGACGTCGCGATTTTGATGGATGGCGTGGGCGGCCGTTCCGAGCGCTCCGGAAACTCTAGGAGCTTCAACAACCAGAACTCCGCGCGAAAGTCCGCTAATCCCGAGAAAGAATGGCAAAAACTGATGAGGTAAGCTGGGCATTTCTAACGGATATTCGGAAACAATAGTTCCGCCTGATTTTAAAATTTTATTCGCCAACTGCTCGTTTTGTTTGGGATAAAAATTACCGAGTCCGTTTCCTAAAACGGCAATCGTTTGCGCGTCGGCCTTAAGCGCTCCTTCGTGAGCTGAGGCGTCTATTCCCAAAGCCAAACCGCTGACAATAATCAAACCGGAGTTCGCCAAATTAAAAGAAAAATTATAAGCAATTTCTTTTCCGAAAGAAGACGCTTTGCGAGTGCCAACGACTGCTAATCCCTGCTTTTCTTGAGGGATTGGCGCGCCCATAAAATAAATACCCAAGGGCGGCTGAGAAATTTCTTTAAGAAGCGGGGGATAATTTTTATCTTTTTCTAAAATTAGTTTAACGCCCGACTTTTCCAGTTTTTGCCGTTCTTTCTCGGGATTGATTCTGTTTTTCTCTTCGCCAAGCAAATGCCAGGCTTTCTCCCAAGAGCCGTATTTTTCTTTAAGTTTTTTTAGTTCGCGGTAATTGGCGGATTTTAAAACATTTAGAGCATTGTAAAAAACCGCTTCTTTGTTTTCCATAAAATAAAAATAGCAGAAAATTGGAAATAAAAAAGTCCTCCCCGAAGGGAGGACATAGATTGGTACTGATTTACATATTTTCGTTCAGATTTTTTATAAAATATCCGGGCGGCAGGGAAGTAGGTTCAAGGAATTTGTAGTATTGTGAATGCGCCTGTTTGTTCAGCGTTACTCTGATATATATTTTATCCAAGCTCTTGTGATGGTCTGCTATTTCTTTAACAGAGCTTACGAAGCCATTTTCCGTTTTCATGTTAATAGGCTTTTCGTTGGCTCCGAGCATTATCAAGAGCGCGCCAAAAGGCGAATCTTTCGGAACGAGAGGATTAAGGTTTGTGTCTCCCGAGTAAATTTCAAGCGATATCTGTTTATCGTCCTTTGGAATATAAAACGGAATCCTGAGTTTAGCTACTTTGGAATCATCGGCGTTCTTCAATTCCAAGAGTAGATTAAAATGTCGGTTAGCGGCGTCCTTAATCGTGGTGTCTTCAACCAGCTCTTTTTTGACTAAATGCAGGAATCGGTTTCCGGAGAAAACTTGAACATTCACCGTAGCGGAAGGCATGGTCGTTGCCCAGTCGGCTGTTCCGTCCTTATCTAGCAGTTCGCTGATGTTTTTAATCAATCTCCAGACGTCAGGCGATTTTTCGCCGCCAGAACTAAGATCGGCCGAGAACATTGAAACGGACGTCTTGCTAATCCTTATCGCGCTCTTTAAGACGACGGTCGAAGTTGCGTTTGGCCAATAGCTGAATAAATGGGAAACGGCCATATCAAAAAGATCTTCGCCGGCGAATATCGTCGGAGAAACGGACAATTTTTGCCATTCGCTATCCTTAAGCGTCGGTTTTTTGATGCGAATGTATAAGTTAATCAGTTTCGCGGGCGCGCCAAGCACACCGTCTATCGCGTAAGCGTTGTCGTAAGTTATTGCTCCAATATATCGGAGGGGAGTCTTTTCGGTCATAATTTTATAACTCGAGGCTTTGCCTTTGATGGTCGTAATCATATTCGCGCTGTAAACCGGTATATTTATTTTGCCTAGCCACAAAGTTTTATTGTTTTCGGAATGCATAAAAGCGTGCGCGCAAAGCCAAAAATGGTTTTTGTGCACATAAGTGACTGTGCAGCCAAATCCGCTATTAGGTTCGGCGATGGAAAACACAACCA
>JAMDBA010000039.1 GCA_023484365.1 Patescibacteria group bacterium | reverse complement strand
CTCGGGTGTCAGCGAAGAAATCATTCGCAGGTATATCAAGAACCAAGGAGAAGAGGATGCTGGGCAAACAACAACGTTGTTTGGATAAAAAGATACCCCGAGCGTGAGCTCGGGGAGTTTCATTAAATCTTAATTATTAAATTCTAAATCATAATTCTAAAAACCTATCTTGCGTATTCTACCGCCCGGCTTTCTCTAATAACATTTACTTTTATTTCACCCGGATAATTAAGTTCCGATTGGATTCTGCCGGCGATTTCTTGCGCCATTTTAAGCGCGCCGAAGTCGTCAATTTTTTCGGGGACAACGAAAATCCTAAGCTCCCGGCCCGCGGAAACGGCATAAGCGTTTTTTACGCCTTCAAATCCTTGGGCAATTTTTTCCAGATCGCTTAAACGTTTTAGGTAATTTTCCAAAGTGTCTCGGCGGGCGCCGGGTCGGGCGGCCGAGATGGCATCGGCGGCGGTGATGATATAAGCAAGAGAAGAGGCAAAAGGATAGTCGCCGTGGTGAGACTGCATCGCGACTATCACGTCCGGATTGATATTGTATTTTTTGAGAAGTTTTATGCCGAGCTCTATATGGCTACCTTCTATTTCGTGGCTCAAGGCTTTGCCGATATCGTGGAGCAAGCCGGCTTTTTTGGCGATATCCGTGTTCAGCCCTAGCTCAGCGGCAATCATTTCGGAAAGGTAGGCGACTTCTATTGAGTGGGTTAAAACATTTTGTCCGTAGCTGGTCCTAAAGTGAAGTTTGCCTAAAAGCTGAATAAGCTCTTTGGGCAAGTCGTAAATACCTAAATCTTGAGCCGCGCTTTCACCGATTTCTTGGACTCTTTTATTTATTTCTTGTTTGGCTTCTTCAACTTTTTCTTCTATTTTTGCCGGTTGAATTCGACCGTCTTTTACGAGTTTTTCCAGGGAAAGTTTAGCGATTTCCCTCCGCATCGGATCAAACGAAGAAATAACAACTTCATCAGGCGACTCGTCCATTAAAAGTTCCACGCCGGTTGCTTTTTCAATAGCGCGGATATTTCTGCCTTCGCGGCCGATGATTTTTCCTTTTAATTCTTCGTCGTTTAAGGGAAATGAGGTGGTGGTTAGTTCGGAAACGTTGGCGCGGCTATAGCGTTCAATGGCGGTGGCGATTATTTCTAAGTTCTTCTTCTCTATTTCTTCGGTTTGTTCCCTTTCTATTTTTTTAAATTTTTGAGCAAGTTCTTCGCGGCTTTCGGTTTCTATTTTTTGGATCAACTGGTTTTTAGCTTCTTCAACTGAAAGATGGCTGACTTTTTCAAGCTGAACTAGGGCTTCGCTTTTAATTTTTTCAATTTCTTCATGCTGGTTTTTAATATCTTGATTAAGCTTTTCTATTTTAGCTTTTTCCTGATCGAGCTGTTCTGATTTTTGGTCAAGATTTTCTTCTTTCTTGAACAAGCGATTTTCTAGTGATTTTAAGTCGGCTTCTTGCTCTTTTAACTCTGATTTAGCATCCGTTAAAATAGAAGCCGCCTTTTCTTTGGCTTCCAGGATTATTTCTTTGGACTTTTTTTCCGCTTCTTCCGCCCTTTTTTTATTTTCTTCTTCTAGCGACTTAGCTCCTTGGAGAAACGAGTACCTTCGCGCCAAGTATCCAACGACTAACCCTAAAAACAGAACCACAACTCCCGCTGCATAAATAAGCGTATTTGACATGTTTATTATTTGATAGATTTTTGGAATTATTCATTTTTTCTTCAGACTTCAAAAAATTTCTAATAAAATGAATTGCCAATTGGTCCTTTCGACAAGCGGACCAAAATAACTCTTATAAATAATACAAAATTTAGGCGCCAGTTGTCAATTTTTTAAGGCAGGATTAAGATTAATTTAATGAAAAGTCCGGAATTTAGGGTGGTCGGCAAAGCGTCGGAAGAAGAAAAAATAAAAATCAAGGAAAAGCTCAAGCAAAAGCTTATTAATAATCTTGAATCGTTAACCGACGAAGAAAAGGAAATTTTTTATGCTTACGAAAAAGAAAAGACGGAAGAAGAGATGGAATGTGTTGATTTTGCCAATAAAGAAACCGACCGGCTGATGGAAGAAGCCGGTGTCGAGCCTTATGATATTCCTGCCGAAAATTATCATATTCTCGGCAAGGGCGCGTCTTATGGCGAGCTTTTGCTTTCCGATCCATCTTTTTACGCTCTCACTTATTATCCAAAACAAGAGATGATTTTTCGCGAAAGCGCCGCGTCAACGCCTTTAGCTTTTGGGGCGCTGGCTCTTCACGAAACTTTACATCTTAAAGCTCATTATGCGTTGATAAAAAACAATAACAGCTATGAGCAATATTACAGAGCGGGGGTTGATATTTTTCCTCAAAAACAGGATGTGAATAATCCTCCTTATAGTTATTTCACTTGGTTGCACGAATCTATTGTTTCAAAACAAGTGACGCGATCGCTTCCGTTCTTGCTTAATATTCCGGCGCTGAAAAAAGAAAAAGAATGGCTTGAATCCGATAAGGCAAAAATATTAAGAAAGGCGGCGGCCGAAGCGGCTAAAATTTCGGAAAGCGAAATTTTGCTTATCGGCAAAGATAAAAAATTTTTTAGGGATCAATATCGTTTTAAGTATCATCCTTATAGGGACGAAAGAAAAATACTTGATTATGTTTTGGAAGAGATCCAAAAAGGATTCCCAGATAAATACAAGGACGCCGATGAAGTTTTTAAAGAATTTTTAAAAGCTCATTTCAGCGGCCGCATTGTCACAATCGCCAATCTGGTGGAAAAGACTTTCGGCAAAGGAAGCTTCAGGTTTTTGGGTAGTATGGAAAAATATCAGGAAGATGCGCCGATAAAACAATTTGCTCCGGAATTTATATCTATATTGGCGACAATGCGAAGCGAAAATATAGAAGAATAGATCCAGTTGTCTTTCGTGGCCGCGATTTTGAAAGGCATGGTTAGAAGATAAAAAAGAGGAAGAAGAGGTTATCTTATGATCTGCTTAATTAAACAGAATTAATTTAAAAAATTTATTCCGCTGGGTCTCCGGTATTTTTCCTTTGACGATCCCGAATCTTGAAGGATATTATAATTAAAGCGCACTGGACAAACTATTTATTTTGTTGTAGCGTTATAATTAGAAAATTTTGAAAGTTTAAAAAGGAAAAAAGGAGGTAGTTTATGAAATCGGTAAAAATACTGACTTTGCTTACGATGGTTTTGGTTTTCGCGAGTCTGGCTAAGAGGTCTTACGCAATAGAGCCGCTTGAAGAGTTTCTGTTGAACAAAAATTCCGCAGGTGGAAATTGTTTTACGGTTCTGCCGTTTGATTCTGAGGCGAGGCACCCGGCCTGGCTGATTGATTTGCCGAATCAGCTGACAAGCAACTTTGATTACGATGGCATTGTCAGCGTATTTAGCGGAGACTGGAAGGGAACGCGGTCGTATAATTATGATTACGACCAGCGCCTTATTTTTCACTTGCCGGCTGACGAAATCTTCAGCGCGCAGGTTATAAGTTACAACTTGACGGGCAATTACTTCTCGCTATTAATGCGCGATCCGAAATCTCAAGTTAATGTTAATGATTACGAGAATTACCTTGAGTCGGAGCTTTCTTATTCCGCAACCTTGGCGTCCTGGAAAGTGTTAAGTTTTGGAATCGGAGTCGGTTATTTCACCTCGAATTACGGGAGCACGCAATCGCAGCCGCTTATCGATTGGGAGGTGCGGCTTAATCCAAAAGATGGATTTTATTTTGGCTTCCGGCATAACATTGAGAGGCGTACATTATTTTTGGATGAGAACATGTTTTTTAGCGGCATAGGAAATTTCAGCTTTAACTGGTCGGCCGATAATATTCAAGAACTGAACGAACTTTATTTTTACCGTTCGTTGGATCTTGGGGGCGAAAACGCTTTGGTGATCAAAGTGGATTACGCGCCATATTTTCTGCAGAACGACCTCAACGAAGCGGAGGGCAGCGTGAGCTACAGCTATAGACAGCGCGGGGGGATTGCGTTTTTTGTCGACGAAACAGAAGAAAAAGAAAGCGGCTCTATTAATCTAAAGTCACTACCATCAATACCGCCTATCTACTCTGCGATAGCTAAAGAATACGGCGTAGATTTAAACCTTGCTGATCCTGATATAGCGGAGATGTCCTTAAATTACCAAATTTTAAGGTACGGAGCTCGGACGTTTGGTTTTCTTGATTCTCAAAAGAGACACAAAATAGAGCTCGGCTTCTCTCAGGGTCTTTTTACCACTGACCTTAAGGGAACAACGATGGTTAATATTGCGGCTAACAACGGTATGATTAACGTCGGTATCAGTCCTTTTTCCGCTAAGGGAAACCTTAGTTTGCGAGAAGACAGGATTGAAGGATCCTACCATTATTTTGCCCGCGATTGGGACATTGGCTTCGGTTTGGGTAAGCTGCTTTTCTT
>JAMDBA010000073.1 GCA_023484365.1 Patescibacteria group bacterium | reverse complement strand
GTTGGCTCGGTTGATCTTTGATTCGCATCACGATTCAGCTAATATTTATTCCCTCGGCGACGTGGTACTTTTTTTGGGCCTCAGATTAGAAAGATTAAGTTTATGGTTAATAATTATTTATTTAATAATTAAATAGTTTGTCCCGATTTTATATCGGGACTTTTTATAATCATTTTAAACTTAGACGAGCGAATAATTAGTAAAATTTTTAAAAATCTCTATAATAAATTTGATGAGCCAGACTCTTTATAGAAAATACCGCCCGAAGAAATTAAGCGACGTTTTGGGTCAGCTAAATAATGTGGAAATTTTAAAAGGCGCCGCCAAAAGCGGCCGACTTGGACAGGCCTATCTTTTCTATGGGCCGCGAGGGACAGGTAAAACAACGACTGCCCGGCTTATCGCCAAGCTTGCTAACTGCGAAAAGCGGCGGACTGATGAGAATTTCCGCAAACTCGGCGAACCATGCAATGAATGCGCCGCCTGCCGCGCGATTGACGAAGGGGCGAATTTTGACGTTGTTGAAATAGACGCCGCTTCCAACCGCGGCATAGACGAAATCAGGAATTTAAAAGAAGCCATTAGAGTGTCGCCGGTAAATTCACCTTATAAAATTTACATAATTGACGAAGCGCATATGCTTACCAAAGAAGCGATGAACGCGCTCTTAAAAACTTTGGAGGAGCCGCCAAGCTACGCGATTATGATTTTGGCGACCACCGAATACGAAAAAATGCCGCCGACAATCGTCTCGCGAACCCAAAGATTTATTTTTAAAAAAGCGACCAAGAACGAAATTTTAGAGAAACTAAAGATGATCGCGAAAAACGAGGAAGCGAAAATCAGCGACGACGCGCTGGAACTTGTGGCTGCCGCCGGAGAAGGAAGTTTTCGCGACGCAGAATCGCTATTAGAGCAAGTTTTATCGTTAGGGGAAAAAATTGACGTAGAAACCGCAGAACGACTTATCGGCCGAACGGGTTTTAAAAAAACAAGCGAGCTGGCAGGCGTTTTAATGGATAAGAATTTAAATAGCGCGCTAGAATTAATTTCGCGGTTCAACGAAGAAGGGATTAATTTTACCCAGCTGACTAAAGATTTAATTCATTATTTGCGTAAAGTTCTAACCTTAAAGCTTGATCCGCAAATTGAAGAATCTTTAAAATCGGAATTGACTGCCGAGGAAGCCAAAAAAATAAAAGCGCAAGCGCAGAACGCCGACTCTCGCCAGCTGGTTGATTTGTTAAAATCGCTTTTGGAAGCATATACCGAAATCCGCTACAGCCCATTCGGCTTTGTGCCGCTTGAGGTGGCGATAATAGAAAACTTAAATTCTGTTGAAAAAAACAGGTTAAAATAATAGAATCTATTTAGGTAAATTTTTGCGGGATCGTCTAATGGTAGGACACATGCCTCTGGAGCATGTTATCTTGGTTCGAATCCAGGTCCCGCAGCCAGTTTGTAGAAGATGTTGCTAAAACGGCATCTTTTTATTTATTTAAGCTTGTTTTTACCAGTTCGTAATCGTAATTCAGCTTTGGAATCCAATTTACCAAAAAATCTGCCGAGAAGGTTAGAGTTTTGAATATTACGGCATTTGACTAATCAACGCCAAAATCTGATACTTTAATAAGAAAATTAAATGCTAATAAGGAGGAAAAAATGACATTTGGTTTGATTGCGCCTTACCTTCAGAACGCTTTGTTTATAATCTGGATTATACTGGCGATATATCTTTTGCTTACTATAATTAATCAGATTAACGATAGGATCCGCGAGATGATTATTTTAAGCAAGCTGAAAAAGGATAAGAATTTCAGGAAATTATATGATTTCGCCTTAAAAATAAAGTTGAAAGTGATATTAGCGATAAACCAAGAGTCCAGTGGTTTAGCTTATTCTAAGACTATTAAAAATTTCTTGGGTAGAAAAACAGAAGTTTTATTCAAGAAACCTTTTATTGTCTTGGGAGTAAAATACAAGAAAAGCGCGGAAGTAATGGCTGTTTATTTGTCTCATGAGATCGGCCATCGCTTGTACTGGATAGACCAACTAGATAAGTATGGCACTTACTTGGAATCGCCTGATCTATTTTGTCCGATTAAAAATAAAAGATGCGAATTAATCGAAGAGATTGCCGGCTGGAAATACGCTATGAAGCTTCTGAACAATTTAGGAATTGTTTTTGATAAAGAAAAATTCCTGAAAATTGCTAGTTTGAGTTTTGGTACTTACTTATTAAGCAGCTTAGATTGTCTTGATCATAATTGTCCGAAGTTACATTCGATTTTATTTAACGAATTAACGGTAAAAACGTTACTTCTTAGCCCGGAAGAAAAGATAGATGTTATTAATTACTTTAACGACACTTCAAAAACTCTACGTCTTCCAGACTTAGGTAAAATATTCAACGATTGATTTTTTTATTTTCTCCGAGCTTATCGCTCGGAGATTTTTATCTTTTTTAATTTAAAAACATTTTCAAACTATTATTATAATCATTTTTTGCTGTGGGCTTAATGCAGAATTGGCAGATTTAGACGAGCAAATAATTTATTTCCGAACTGAAACGCTAACCTTTTTTGAAAAAATAAGACAGAGGTACAATGTGCGCCCGATGCCGTTTTATCATTATTTAATGAGATCAAAATACGTTTTTTATAAAAAATTAAGACAACGCATAATCCCTTTTCGCGTATCATAGCACCTCAATTTTTTCTTGATAAAAACATGATCGAGACGGGTCAGTTCAATTACTATAACGGCCATTTATAAACTCTTATTCTGACCGAATGGTTTGGTGCTAGGCCGAAGAACGCAGCAGTTAATATTTTTTATTTCACTTTACTCTTTCCATTATTATAAATAGGATTGGCTTAGAACCTTATCTAATTCAATCAGGAGTCCGTAATGGGAAATAAAATAATTTATATTGTTTAGTTTGCGGGAAGCCGGCTGTTGATGCCAGAGACACGCAATTTTCAGGAAAACGAGGTTAGTTATTAATCGCTTTATGTCTCTTAACTTCTGTTATTTTATTTTTATCGTCAACAAAAACAACGACAGGGTTTAAGTCTTTAAGCTCGGACGGGTCCATATAAGCTTCGGCGATGATTATAACTTTATCGCCGGGCTGGAAGTGCCGGGCAGGGGGTCCATTCAAACAAATCTCACCGTTGCCTTTTGTCCCGGGGATAACATAAGTCTGCCAGAAAACGCCGTTTGAAATATTATTAACATTGACCATCTGAAATGGCTTGATACCGCTTTTCTCAAGTAGTTCTTCGTCTACGGTTATGGAACCGACATAGTTGAGGTCGGCTTGGGTGACTGTTGCGCGGTGAATCTTTGCCATACAAACCCTAATCATCATAATTATTATTCTATTCTCTTTGCGTTTATTGGCAAGCTTGAGTTATAATTTAAAAATAAATAAACAAATGGAAAATAAATTTGAGCCAAATAAAGGGAAAAATTTAGAGATAGAAGTCGGTGGCGAAACCTGGCTGCGGCTTCCTGTTAAAACCGGAATTGTTACCGAAAATGATAGTATTTTTAATCTTATTAAAAAACATCTGGCGCCTTTGCTTCGGCCAAACGACTTGATTTTTATAAGTGAAAAAGTTGTTGCTCTTACTCAGGGGCAGATAGTGAAAATTAATGATGTGAAAGTCGGCAAGCTGGCCCGTTTTTTGGCGAGGAAAATAAATAATCGTTTCGGAACCAAAGATTTTAAGGGATTTGGCCACAGCACGCCGCCGGCAATGCAGCTTTTTATAAATGAGGCGGGTTATCCGCGGGTGCTTTTTGCCGCCGCAGTTTCGGCCGTTACTAAGCCGCTTGGAATTAAGGGCCTTTTTTATATTATTTCGGGAACCAGGGCAAAATCTATAGATTGCCCGATGTCTTTTGTTATACAGCCTTACAATCATTACGCCAAGCTGCCCATTATTAATCCCAAGAAAGTTGCTAAAGAGATAAAAGAAAAATTTGGCCACGACGTCGTGATAATAGACGCCAATTACATCGGCGCTTTTTCAATAAGTAAATCAAGCCCGAAAATAAAGGAAAAATTTATTCAGTCGGTCTTTAGAGATAATCCGTTGGGTCAATCAGATGAAATGACCCCGCTTTGTATTGTTAGGAAAAAATAGCGGCTTTTACAATCTTAATACTTAATATCAAAAGCCGGTTGACTTATTGAGCTTAGCGATTTTATAATCAGGTTAGTAAATTAAATCTGAAAATGGAGAAAAAAATGAACAATAAAAACAATGTTTTTAGCGGTCCTTCCGCGTTGCGGGATTTTTTAGATCCGCGTAAGAATTTCTTTACTCCTCTGGTTGAGTTGCCAACAAGCCTTAATCCTTTTGCCAAAGACAAAGTTCGTATTTTTGCCAAGCTGATGTATCTCACGCCCCTGCTTAACATCAAGCAGTTCACGGCTTTTAATATGTTGCTTGACGCAGCGGAGAGTGGCGGGCTTGAGGGAATACATACTCTTATTGAAAATTCCTCCGGCAATATGGCGTTTTCGCTTGCTATTTTAGCTCCGCTTTTCGGGATAGAGAATGTCAAAGCCATTGTGCCTATTGATATTCCTTATATTAAAAAAGAAATGCTTAATATTGCCGGCGCCGAGCTTATTTTTAGCAAGGAGATACCCGGCGAGTTAAGCGGCATTGCTTTGGCTAAAAAGATGGGAGAAGAAAAAGGATTTCTTAATCTTGGTCAATATGAAAAACACACCAATCCCAAGGCTCACGAAAAATGGACGGCGGAGCAAATCTGGACGCAGACGAAAGGCAAAATAACCGTTTTTTGCGCCGGCCTTGGCACTACAGGAACCATCGTCGGAGCAAGGCAGTGTTTTGAAAAGAAATCCAGTAAAGTTGCGCTTGTTGGCGTGATGGTGGCGCCGGGACACGCTGTTCCGGGCGTTCGTTCAAGAGCGCGGCTTGCAGAAATAAAGTTTGACTGGGAGAAAGACGTTAATCTGGTTGAGGCGGAAGCCAAGGAATCTTTTGAAAAAAGCTTAAAGCTTTTGCGTTCCGGCGTCATAGCTGGACCTAGTTCGGGATTTGCTTTTTCCGGCCTTTTGAAATTTCTGGAAAGTAAAAAGCGCGCTGACGAACTGGAGAAACTTCGCAATAAAGACGGTGAGGTTGTCGCGGTTTTCGTCTGCGGCGATCTACCCAATAATTATTTTGATAAGTATTTTACTCATCTTAATCCGCAGGATTTCTAAAAAAATATTTTGCCTCCGACGTTGCGTCGGGGGCTTTTATTTTAACTCTGGCGACTGTTTTAATTATCTTAACTTGATATCATTTATATCGGCTAATTTGATTGTTATAATATAAATATGAAAAAATACACAGCATTTATTGTCGCTATCTTAATAATTATAGGAGCGGAAATTTGGAGTTTCTATTATAAAAATCCTTCAACGGCAAATGTTATTGCTCAAGCTCATTATGTTTGCGATGGCGGGAAAACGATTGACGCTAGTTATTATTCCGGCGGACCGGCGCCCACGCCAAATCCGGGAGAACCGCCAACGCCAACAGGCAGCGTTAAAATTATTTTAAGCGACGGCCGGACCATGAACCTTAAACAGACTATTTCAGCTGACGGCGCCCGTTACTCAAACGGCAATCCGATGATTGCCGGGGACGAATCTTTTGTTTTCTGGGGTAAAGGAAACAGCGCTTTTATTTTGGAAGGCGATAATAAACAAACTTATACCGGTTGTATCGCCGTCGTCTCCGATCCGGGGGATTTGCCTAAAATTTATGAAAATGGCGCGCTTGGTTTTTCTATACGATATCCATCTGGCTACTCTCTAAATACTTCTTATAAATATCAAGAGCTTGGACCGGGGAAAAATATTAATGGCATTAAATTTACTATTCCTGAATCAATAGCCAAAGGCACTAATCTTTCAAGTTTTGATACCGGTGTTTCGGTTGAAGAAATTCCTGACATTCAAAATTGCGACGCAAAACTTTTTATTTATTCCAGCGTCTCTTCGCGGGAAATAACCGATAACGGCATTGATTATTCATTCGCTTCTTCTACCGGAGCAGCTGCTGGCAATCGTTACGAAGAAAGCGTTTGGGCTTTCCCTGGGACTAATCCCTGCGTTGCCGTTCGCTACCTTGTTCATTACGGGGTTATTGAAAATTATCCGCCCGGTGTTGTCAGCGAATTTAATCGCGCCGCTTTACTTAAGCAGTTTGACGCTATCCGTCATTCGCTTACTTTAGCTCAGTAATTTCCAATAACCATTATAATCAATCAATGAAAATAAAGTGGTTTGGCCAGGCGTGTTTTCAAATAGAATCAAAAGACGCAATAATCGTTACAGATCCTTATGGGGAAAAAATAGGTATAAAATTACCGGAGTTGCGCGCTGATTTAATAACGGTTTCGCACCAGCATTTTGATCATAATAACACAGGCGCTATTATGGGGATCTCTAAAATTATTTCTTCTGCTGGAAATTTTGATTATAAAAATATTAAAATTGTTGGAATTGAAAGTTTTCATGACGACGAGGGAGGCGTTAAGCGCGGCAAAAATATAATTTTTAAATTCTTAATTGACGGGATTAAAATTACGCATTTTGGAGATATTGGACAATTGGCGCTTAATGCTGACCAAATTAATGTTTTAAAAGATTCTGATATTGTTATGATTCCCGTCGGAGGCGTGTACACGGTTAATGCTGAGGGGGCGATAAAAATATTAAACCAAATCAATCCTAAGGTAATTATTCCCATGCATTATGGCGTTGACGGGTTAAGCGTCGCTTTGAATCCGGTGAAATTGTTTATTGATGAATTTAAAGTAAAACATTATCAAAAAGATATTTTAGAAATTACAGGAAAACATTTGCCGCAAAACCGCGAGATTGTTGTTTTGAATATTTTTAAAACTGATTCTTTAAAATAAAGCAGATTTTAAATTTATATAATCACCTCTTCGTGTTATTATTTTATTATGGAAAAAGATTTTTATCCTTGTTTTCAGATTGAGGTAGTAACACCGGAAAAAATTCAGCTTGACGGTCTGTGGTTTGGGCCGTCTCATCCTAAAAAAGCGATAATTTTCGTTCACGGTTTGGCAAGCACCGCTTTTAAAACAAAAATGGCGAGGAGCTGGGTTAGCCAAAGCACGGCGGTAATTACTTTTGGAAATCGCGGCCACGACAAAATAGCGTCTGTCAGGAAAATTTTAAGAAACAGAAAAGGATATAAATCAATTTTAGCCGGAGAGGCTCACGAAATTTTTACCGATTGCGCCGACGATATTCAGGGCGTTGTCAATTTTGTTAAAAAAAGAGGAGTGAAAGAAATTTATCTTGCCGGCCATTCAACCGGCTGTCAGAAAATCACTTACTGGGCGAGTCGGAAAAATAACCAGCGCCAGGTTAGGGGGCTTATTTTACTCGCTCCCTTAAGCGATTATTCAATAGCGCTGGCGTTTGATAAAAACAATAAGCTTGCTCGCGCAGTAAAATTTGCCTGCGCGCTTGTTAAAAAAGGGAAAAAATACGAGCTTATGCCGAAAGACTTATGGCACGATCCGCTTGACGCTCAAAGGTTTTTAAGCCTTTCCACGCCAAATAGCGCTGAAGAAATTTTTAGCTATGCGCAGCCTAAAAAATATCCGCGGACTTTCAAGTCGATCAAATTGCCGGTTATGGCGATGCTGGCGGAAAAAGACGAATATGCTGACCGGCCGGCGGAAAAAATAGCGGACTGGCTCAAAAACCATTCGGCTTCAAATAATTTCAGAGTCAGGATTATTCCGGGCGTTGGTCATAGTTTTCATGGCGCGGAAAGGATAATTTCTGTCTATGTAAAAGATTGGGTAAAGAGCGTTAATAGAAAGTCTGCTTTAAAAAAGCGTTATTAAACGGGAAAGCAATGAAGAATAAAAGAATTTTTATAGCTATTCCAATATCCAGCCGGTTACAGGAGGAAATTTTTAAATGGGAGAAGAAATACGAAAAACTTCCCGTGCGTTGGCTGGCGGGCAAAAACATCCATATTACTCTTATTCCGCCATGGTACGAAGATAACGTTGAGGCGATTATTAAGAAGATTGAAAGTGTAAAAGGGGAGTCGTTTGATATTGAATTCAGCAAAGTTTCTTATGGTTCCGATCAGAAACGGCCGCGCCTTATATGGGCGGAAGGCAAAGCATCTGAAAGAATTATCCGCCTTAAAGACGAGCTGGAAAAAATATTTTCCGAACGTAAAAGCGATTATAAAGATTGGCTGATGCATATAACCATTGCCCGTTTTAATCCGGATGTATTTTCTTCTTTTCCGGTAAAATCGTTGAACGAAAAAGTGGTTTGGCGCGACAGAGTCAATTCATTTGTTCTTATGGAATCCCATCTGTCTAGTTCCGGCGCCGATTATGAAGTTTTGAAAGAATTTAAATTTTAGAGTAATTCCGGAGACGAAGGAAAATTAAAAAGCCCCCTGCGCGGGGGCTTTTAAAAATCATGGATTAGACTTCTTTGATTTTTGATTTCATCGTTGCTTCCATCGCGCCTTCCGGCATAGCTTTCATTTTAGCTACGTCTTCCGGGTGAACGACGGTGGCGTGATCAACCATTTTTTGAACCACTTCATCTTCGGTTTCTCCGGTCGCTACGAAAGGGCAAGTTGCCGCTCCTAAATCCTTACAGGATAATGATTTCATTTTTTTATTTTATAAATTGCGCGACCTTTAATGGCGGAAAAATTTATCTTTATTAATTATAGCAATTTTATATCTATCATCAAAATTTAACCAAAAATGTTTTTTAAATCGTATATAATTAGAATAATTACGTTATGGGGAAAATTATCAATAAACATAAGATTCTCTGGGCGAAAAAAGAATTTGTTTGGGCGACGATATCGTCGCTGGCTTTGTTCGGTTTAAGCTTAGCTGCCGCTTATTATAGTAATTATTACGCTTCGCTTTCCGCGGGCGCGCCGGTAAGGGATATTATTCTTGATAACTTGCCGCCGATGAATATGAATTTTATTTTTACCGACGGCGCCCTGATATTTTTGCTGACAATTATCGCCACTCTTATTTTTTATAGACCGGCAAGCATTCCTTTCGTCATCAAAGCCAGCGCGTTATTTATAATTATCAGGTCAGTTTTTATAACTCTTACTCATTTCGGACCGCCCAACGGAATGTCCTATATTGACCCAAACAGTTTGTTGTATAAATTTAGCTCCGGAGACGATTTATTTTTTTCCGGCCACACGGGCTTTCCTTTTTTGATGGCTTTGATTTTTTGGGATAATAAGTATTTAAGATATTTATTACTGTCAGCCACTTTAGTCGCCGCCGTGGCGGTTCTTTTGGGCCACCTTCATTATTCAATAGACGTTTTAGCTGCGCCATTTATTACTTTTGGCATTTATACAATCGCTAAATGGGTATTTGTTAAGGATTATAAGTTTGCGGGCGATCAAAATTAGACGTTTTTATATTAAAAAGTACATTTTTGCTGGCCGGATTTAATATTTAACGTTATTGACCGACTGCTTAAAAGGTGATATTCTACATTTAGCTAAGAGCTTATTAATTTAGGCCCTTTTTAAAAAATATCCGTGAATCCGTCCGGATGCGGATAATAAGGCTTAGCTTATAGGCTATAGTCGAAGGAGGTAATAGTGAAAATTAACAGTAAGGCTATTAAGTCTGAATCTAATAAAATTGCTGTTATAATTTGCTCTAATGATGGAACGGGCATGCATTTAGATAATATTTTGCGCGCCGACAGCGTTCTATCAGATAAAGGATTTAAGGAAATTCGTATATTTTACAAAACCGCCAAATCCGAAATGGTTAATTTTTTCAAATCCATAGAACAAGAGCTGACGCCGGAAGACGTGCTTTTTGTTTATATGACTGGACACGGCGGCCTTATGATGGCCAGAGAAAGGCTGTCTAATTATAGCGAGATAGAATCTTACGCCATGATCTCTTTTGTTGATATAACGAACAAAGAAACGGTAAACGAAATTGAATTTTCCGATTGGCTGAAAAATATTAAATCAAAAAAGATTTGCGTTTTTGATCAGTGCTACGGCGGTGGTTTCGCCAGAAGAGCGGCAGAAGAATCTGGCGCGCTTGCCATCTCGGCCGGTCGGGAGAACGAAATAACTTACGGTAATTTTTTTCCGACAACCTTTTTTGATTCTTTGGTTTTGCCTATTGGACGCAGAAACGAAAAGATAAGTCTTAAGAAGGCTTTTGAGATTACTTTGAAAAACATTAATTATAATATTTATCAAAAGCAACGCCCCATAATCCTTCCTATAAGTTTAGCTGAAGAGATAAAAATTTAAGCTCCGATTGTATCGGAGCTTTTCTTTTTGGTTGCGTCAAAAAAATCCCGCCCCTCGGTAGAGGGGCGGGATGACCTTTGCTGTCTTTATATCTTAATTAATTGCGGGCTTCTGGATTATTGGGTTTTCCGGATTGATTTTAATGCGCGGGGTGATTTCTTGGGAAGGCGTGAGCTCTATCACTTTTATTATTTGGTCTTTATCGGGTTTTGTTTTTTTACCAAAGCCTTTTTCCAAGAGCTCAAAATCCCTCTTTTTTATTTTTTCAATATTAACCTTAGGCTGATTTTTGTAATCTGGAATTCTTGGTTTCCATTTTTCTGCCATGTTTTTAATATACTTTATTTTTTTATATTTGTCAATACTTCTTCCAGAAGAACACGTATTTGCTTTGGATCCCCTCGGCCTTTTAGTTTTTGCATTGTTTTTCCTATTAAAAACTGCATCGCATTGCCTTTTCCGGCCTTATAATCTTCTATTGCCTTTGTTTCTTCGCTAACGATTTTAATAATCGCTTCCTTCAGTTCTTTGTCGCTTGATACGGATAAATTATCATTTTTCGCTATATCTTCCGGATCCAGTCCGGACTCCAACATTTTTTTAATGATATCCTTTGCTAGTATGGTGGTCAATTTATTGGTGGTTATCATAGAGACGAGATGGGCAAGGTGTTCAGGTGGAACTTTTTCCATCCAGGAATAATTGTCTTTATATTCTTTACTCTCGTTTATAAGGCCGCGTAGGTCGTTGGTAAGATAGCTGCATAGCAGTTTATATCCTGACATTCCCTCTTTTTTATCTTCGGCCAGCAATTCCGATCCGGCAGCTTCAAAATAATCGGCGATGCTTTTATCTTCAATAAGCAATTCAATATTTTCGTCGGTAAGATTATATTCTTTGCTGAATCGATGCGCTCTAGCGGCTGGCAATTCGCCGAGTGATTTTTTAAGGTTTTCTAAATCAAATATTTCTGTTTCAAACATCGGTAAATCCGGCTCGGGGAAGTACCGATAATCATGAGCTTCTTCTTTTGATCGTTGGCTGAAAGTTCTTTTATTCGGATCATCCCAGCCGCGGGTTTCCTGCTTTACTTTTTTCCCTTCGCGAAGTAGTTCTTCCTGCCTTTTTGTTTCGTATTCGATTGCTTTTTCAACCGCTTTAAACGAGTTGATATTTTTTAATTCAACTTTAGTGCCCATGTTTAAGCTGACGTTGGCCTCAACCCGCATTTCGCCTTTTTCCATATCGGCGTCTGATACGCCTAAGTAGCGAACAATACGCTGAAGCTCTTTGGCGAAATCGGAAACTTGCTTTGCGCTTCTGAATTCCGGTTCGGTGACGAGCTCCATCAGCGGGGCGCTAGACCGGTTAAAATCAACCAAAGTTGAGATTGCCTGCTTTTGATTTGGTCCAGCGGGTCCCTCGGTACTCCAATGATGCAATAGGCTGCCGGTGTCCTCTTCTAAATGAATTCTTGTTATATTTATTCCTTTGAGCCTTGCCCTTGATACCAACGGTTTATCGTATTGGGAAATTTGGTAGCCCTTGGGCAAATCGGGATAAAAATAATTTTTCCGGTCAAATTTGGTCTTTTCGGCGATATTGCCGTCTAAAGCCAGGCCAACTTTGATAACAGCCTCAACAGCCTTTTTATTTATTGTCGGTAAAGCTCCCGGGTGGCCAAGACAAACAGGGCAGGTGTTCTGGTTTGGGTTTTTTTCTTCCGGATCATTTGAACAATCGCAAAACATCTTTGTTTTGGTTTTTAGCTCAATATGTATTTCCAAGCCAATTGTCGGGTTATATTCCATAATTAAAGTATCTTAATTATAGATTTACCCTCACATCTTTTCAAATCAAAGGTTGGGATAACGTTATCTGTTGAAATCAGATATAAATTTGACCTATTTAAAGCAGCCTGCTATTCTAAAATTAGAATTTTGAAAACTGTTTTCGGCTAAGAACCGAGAAGTGGAGGCAAAATGAAGATGTTGGATCCTAAAATATTTGGCCCAGAAGCAAGCAATTTCAAGGCGTTTTTAGAAAAAAGGATGATGAAACAAAAGATGGCTATTGATCGGGTGGTCAAAGCTTACAACCTGTCGCTCTCGCCGATAAGGAACATCCATCCTCAACCGATATTCGCCGGTTTTTTTACCGGTCCGAGCGGAACAGGAAAGACTTTCTTGGCGGAGCTTATTTCCGAATATTTCTACGGCAGAAGAGATGCTTTTATCAAGATTGATTGTTCTAATTACAGCCAGGAGCACGAACTGGCGCAGCTGATAGGCTCGCCTCCCGGCTATGTCGGGTATTACGATAAAAATGATCCGGAAAAAAGAGGAACTCCTCCGATGCTTTCTCAAGAAAACCTTGATAAATACTTTATTGAAGAAAAAGTTGTAAAGACGAAGAGATACAAAGAACTTCTAAGTCGACAAAACGAGATAAATGCTGACATTGAAAAAGCAAAGGAGTGGGGAAAAGCCTATTATCAGGATCATGTGAAAGAAAGAGAAGACAAACTCCAATCGGATCTGATCAAATTCTGGACAGAAATTTTTTATGATAAAAACGGATTAAGAACCAAGCCGATATCTATTATTCTTTTAGATGAAATAGATAAAGCTCACCAGACTTTACATAATTTCCTTTTGCCGGTGCTGGACAGCGGAACGACAACCTTAAAAAATAACGATCCAGTTAGCTTTTTAGCTTCGTTTATTATAATGACTTCCAATGCCGGATCGCGCGAATTAGCGAAGAAAAATCACATAGGGTTTATTTCTCAGCCGGCCGATCGATCCCAAAACGAGAGGTTCCTTATTGCCCAGAAAGAACTTGAGAAAATGTTCCGCCCTGAGTTTAGGGGGCGGATTAAGGAAAATATAGTTTATTTTGAAGACCTTGACGCAAAAGATTTAATGGCGATATTAGAAGGGCAGATCAGCGACTTGATGAGTCAGTTGGCTAAAAATTTCCCGGTTATTATAGCCGTCCCTCTAATAGTCAAAAAATATATTCTTGAGGCTGCGACCGACCATCCCGAATACGGAGCCAGGATGATAAAGCAAAAAGTTGATAAGTTTTTACGCCAGCCGTTGGCTAATTTAATAGCCAGTGGGCAGATAAGCGTTGGCGATAAGATTGTCGTCGCTTTAAGAAAAGACAGAGACGAAAGGCAGAAGATAGCATTTTTTAAAGTTTAAATTTTATCTCCCGATTTTATAATCGGGAGATTTTTTATATTGAAAACAATTAAAATCCTAAATTGACATCTTAGCTGTAGTTTTGTAGTATCTCTATAGGATTTTAAAAATAAAGAAGGGGATTATTATGGAAAACGAAGAGCTGAATTATATTTTAGGGATAAGCAAAAACCAGGCGCAGGACAATCTTGCCTTAGACATGGTCATACGCAAAGGTTTTTCTTCAAGCGTTATAAGTAGAATGAAAAAGCGTTTCACTATTACCGATGCCGAGATTGCTAAAATGGCTGGTATGAGCGCAAGAACTTTACGGCATAATCTGGCGTCGGGCAAAAGGCTTTCTCTTGTGGCCAGCGATCGCATTTTCCGATTGATAAGTATTTTGGATTACGCGACGCAGGTATTGGAAAATCGCGGATCGGTTATTGCCTGGATGCGTCATCCGCTGATTGGTCTTGGCGGGAAAAGGGCAATTAATTGTATTGAGACAGAGATCGGCGCCAATCTAGTAAGAGACATTCTTGGTAGAATAGAATGGGGTGTTCCTTCATAGCATTTTAACTCTAATCAGATTAAGGACGGCCGTGGTCGTCCTTTTTTATATTAAAAAAATAGCCAATTTATTCGCTGTTTGTCGGCGAATTAAACGAATTAAACATTGTAAGTTGTTAAAAAATCTGCAAATCAAACATATCTTCCGGTTTAAAAAATCCTAACTAATGTTAGTTTGCCCCTTTAGAAATTTAATAGGTGCGTTTAATGACTTAGCCATAGGCGGACTCGCTCACTGATTAGGCGATAATTAATTAATTAATTTGATTGAACTTCTAACGGGATTTTTCTATTACTATAAGGTGTTTTTTAAAGAGAGGATTAATCTTAACTGAGTTATTTTAAAAATCTTTTAATTATCATTAGGGCTTCGTTGCTGTTTTTTACCCATTGGATATTTTTATCGCGCCTGAACCAGGTCATTTGCCTTTTGGCGTAGGCGGCGATTTCTTTTTCCAATCGTTCAATCATTTCTTTTTTTGAAATTAAACCTCTTAAATATCTTGAAATAAAACGATACTCAAGCCCGAAATCATCTAGTTTTTGCCAGCTTACTCCTTGGCGATGGAGTTTTTTAATCTCGTTAATCATCCCCGCTTTAAGCCTTTTTTCAAGCCGCAGCGAAATTAAGTTTTTTAGCTTTCGCGGCTCCCTTTTTATTCCTATTTTAATAATGTCGTAAGGAGATGATTTTTGAATCGGCGGGACGGGTTTTTTGGTTGTGATTATTATTTCCAGCGCTCTAATAAGACGTCGCTTATTGAATCTGTCTATATTTTTCGCTCTTTGAGGGTCAAGTCTCTCAAGTTTTTTAAAAAGGTCGGCGGCGGATTCCTTTTCAAGTTTCATTCTTAATTTTTTATCGGGCAGGACTTTTGGGAATTGGTAATCGTAAATTAAAGAGTCAATGTAAAATCCGGTCCCACCGCAAATAATCGGCGTTTTTCCTTTGGTTATGATTTTCTTAACCGCTTTTTTTGCCAGCGTCCGGTAATCAGAGGCCGTGAAAGGACGCCGTCGCTTTGGTGAAGCAACGTCAAGAAGATAATGAGGGATACCCCTCATTTCTTTTTTAGTGATTTTACCGGCGCCGATATTCATTCCTTTGTAAATCTGCCGCGAGTCGGCGGAAATTATTTCGCCGCTGATTTTTTTAGCGATTTCCACGGCCAAGTCTGATTTTCCCGAAGCGGTCGGCCCTAAAATAACAATAATTTTAGGCTTTTTTATTGTATCCGGGATTTTATCGGTCATTCGTAAAATTATCGCAAATTATTTTTTGCCCTAAAATTATAATTGCCGTATTTTAATTTATATTAAACATCATCAGCTTTCTTTTCTTTCAGAAAGGCGCGCCATTTTTCCAGGAATTCTACGAAAACCTGGAACGGGGTGTCTATAATAATAGCTAAAAATATAATAATGGCGTTGTATTTTGAAAGTTGTTTTGCCAGCCAGCGTCCGATTTTTACTATAGGCAAAGAAAGTAAGTCAATAACAAAACTTAAGACCTTTTCTCTTTTTTCTATTATTTCAAGCTCACGGGCGCGGTCTCTTATTTTTACTCCGGCGAAAGCAATAAGGCAGACAAAGAATATAAAGACGACCTGAGAGAAATAGCTAAAATGAATTTTTCCGAGGAACCAAATAATAATTCCAAAAGAAAGCAAGAATGTTAACAGATAAACAAGATAAATAAATATATTCGTGATGCCGCCGCGTTTTCTGGGCGTCTTTACTGGATAGTAATCCTGTTTGTCGTGATGGTAGGCGATTTTAATAGTTTCCATTATTAATCGCTGGCGGTTTTCTTGATCGGGAGGCCTGATGCTGATAATCAAAAGAAACATTAGAAGAGGAGGAATAAGAACGTTAATAATTAAAGAAAAATAACTGAATCTGCCGGCGACGTATCTGTCAAAAGGAATTTCCAGCGCTAAAACTATCAAAATTTTAGAAATAAAGATAGAGAGGGTTGCGTAGATGGCGGCGCGTCTTACCCGCGCTTTAATAATTTTTTCTCTTTTGTCATAAGCGGCGCCAATCGCTTTTTCAAAAAGGTCGGGATTTTTAAGGAGCTCCTCGGATTTTTCCGGTTCTTCGGAGATGACGTCGCCCAAAATTAAATAGGCGGCATCGTATTTTTCGCAGATAGCGTAAATTTTTTTCGCGGCTGGATGGCGGAATTCTTTTTTGATATTTCCCCAGATTAAATAAATATTAGACGCCAGATATTCCAGCCTGGAACCGCCCAAATCATCCCAGTCGGGATACTGCAAACGCAAAAGATGATAGGCGATAAGGGTGCTATCAAGTTTGAATAATGATTTTTGGCAAGCAATATATATTAAGACATTCTTTTCTTCTTCGGTCAGGTGGTATTTTTCAATCGCTTCCGGACTTAGTTGAATTTTCTGAATCATTGACTCAAACATATAATCAAGCAGCGCTTTTTGTTTTGTCGGCGGATCAAGGATTTCTTCAATTTCGCACGCCGCCAAGCCAAGCAGCCAGCGGGAAAGTTCTTTCTTTTTGGGATGTTCAGGAGAATTTTTAATGATGTAAGAATATTTGTCCAGCGCTTTCTGAACTTCTGAAACCCTTATTTCTTCTATTTTCCCGTTTTCAAAATAACCAGCGCGGATTAATTCTAAAATCAGGGATTCGGCCAAACTCTTATTTTCTTTTTGAAAAACCATCCGGCGTTTTAAGTCTCTTTCAATAGCAACTTTTCTGATAAGATGTTCTTCGTGCCAATCTACTATTGATTTAATTTTCTCGTAGAAAAAAGCCAGTCGGGAAGCGACTTCGTCAACGCTTAAGACCGGCGCTCCTTCTTTTTGAGCGAGGGAAGTTTGCCAATCCTGATATTTTTGGATTAATTTTTCGGTTAAACTTGATAGTTCGGCCATTTTTAAGATTTGTTTTCTATCTCCTGCCTCATTTTTTCTATTAGCTCGGCTACTTTCATTTCTCCTTCCTGGCCGCGCTCAAAGTGACGAATACTTATGTTTTTATTGGCCGCTTCTTTTTCGCCTATAACCAGAATGTAGGGGATTTTTTGCGTTTCTGCTTCACGGATCCGCTTTCCTAAGGTGGCGTTGTCTTTATCAAGCTCGGCGCGGATACCGCTCTCTTTAAAGCGTTTTAAAACCTCTTCGGCGTATTTTAGCTGTTTTTCGCTGATGTTTATTATTTTTGCCTGTATGGGCGCTAGCCAAAGCGGGAATTTTCCGGCGGTCTTTTCAATAAGAAACGCGAAAAATCTTTCAAACGATCCCAGGATTGCGCGGTGAATTATAACCGGCGGCTGTTCTTTTCCTTCTTTATCAATATAAGTTAAGTCAAATTTGGGCGCCGAATAAAAATCAACCTGAATGGTGGCTATGGTATCTTCTTTGCCGTGGATATCTTTTATTTGGATATCTATTTTCGGACCATAGAATGACGCCTCCCCTAAGGCTTCCACGAAATTTAATCCCATTTTCTTTAGAGTCTGTCTTAAAATATCCGAGGCGTTTTCCCATGTTTTTTTATCTTTTGTGTCGCCGAATTTTTCTTTATTTTTGAAATCGGGCAGGGAAAGCCGGAACCAATAATCATATATCTTAAAATCATCGTAAACTTTTTTGTGCATTTTTAAAATATTGACGATCTCGTTTTCTATCCCTTCCGGAGTTGTGTAAATATGGGCGTCGTTTTGAGTAAAGCCGCGGACGCGTATCAGTCCGCTTAAAACTCCCGAGCGTTCATAGCGGTAAACCGTCCCGAATTCGGCTATCCGCAAAGGCAGGTCGCGGTAGCTTCTGGTTTTGTGCTTGTAGATTGAATGGTGATGCGGGCAGTTCATCGGTTTCAAATAATAAGTTTCTTCCTCTATCTTAATCGGGGCGTACATATCTTCCCGATAATGAGCAAGATGACCGGATGTTTGGTAAAGTTCTTCTTTGGCTAGCTGAGGAGTCAAAACATGAAGGTAGCCATTTTTTTCTTCAAGATTATAAATATAATCTTCAATCAGATGGCGGATAAAATATCCTTTAGGCAACCAAATGGGGAGCCCTTTGCCGATTTTTTCGTCAATCATAAATAAATCCAGTTTTTCACCCAAAATCCGGTGGTCGCGCTTAACGATTTCTTCCTGGCGCTTCAGGTAATCAGTTAATTCTTTTTCGGTTTCAAAGGCGGCGCCGTAAATTCTGGTCAGCATTTTGTTTTTTTCTGACCCGCGCCAATAAGCTCCGGCGGTCCTGGTTAATTTAAATGATTTTGGGTCTATATCGCCGGTTGATTTTACGTGCGGTCCGGCGCATAGGTCGGCAAAAATAAGCGATTTTCCGCTAAATGTTTTGTAAATGGAAAGAGGTTTTTTTTGTTCGTGGAATTCATTTATTAATTCCAGCTTGTAGGGCTGGTCTTTGAACAGCTTTTTTGCCGACGGGAAAGTTATTTTTTCTTTCTTAAAAACTAAATCTTCTTTGGCGAGTTCGCGCATCCTTTTTTCCAGTTCTGGCAAATCTTCGTTTTTAAGCGAGCTCGGCAATTCAAAATCATAATAGAAGCCGTTTTCAATAACGGGTCCTATGCCCAGTTTAGCTTCAGGGAACTTCTCCAGGACTGCAATCGCTAAAAGATGGGCCAAAGAGTGCCTTTTTTCTTCTATTTTTGGGGTTTTGTTAGTCATATTATTTACTTTTTATTAGCTTAAGAGCGGAAATATATGAGGGCTAATTGATTTTCATTATAAGCGATTGAAAGGCAAATTAAAAGCTCTTGACAAAATTTTCAGTGATTGCTATACTGTACGCAGTATTAAATAAAAATAAAAAAGGAGAAAGATATGAAGATGTTTCCTAGCCTTAGTAAGGCGGAACTTGAAAAATCAGAGCGATATTTTCAGGAATGGCTAAATGCGATACCCCCATGGAAAGCAAAAGAGCTTGACCTCGCAGTCAGAGATCGCGGTCTCAATAAGATGGCTGGATATAACGGAGTAACATTTTATGAGGATTCAGGTTCTGGTGAATTTACTGATTTTCATTACCAATCAAATATTGCCTGGATAAGCATAATTGGGCCGTGGACAAAGATTCGCATCAAGCACGCTATCAAAAAGATGTCTGACGAAGACAGGAAAACCTTTCTTGAATGGCTTGACCTATGTGAAAGAGTTAAAGGATATTATTTTGAACATAATGACAATTGGTCGCATCACCATTTACATCAATTTGATTCATACGATGATGACACGCCCTCGGAGGTTGTTAATATTTTCATGGGTTTCTATGAGGCGCATGAAATATTGCAGGAAAGAGAAGCGGCGCGAAAAAAGAGGGAAAAAGAAATAGCTAAAAACAACAAAGCGGCGGATTATCAAAGTAGAGTCAAAAGAGGATCTAAATTTCTGAATCAGTTGAAAAGTTTATTCCAGAGAGAAGCATCCAATTAAAATGTCTAATATTTTCAAAGCGGGCTAAAAACCCGCTTTTTTATTTTCCAACTTCGAATGACAGACTAAGCTATAACCTTTATCTTGGCAAATTAATCAACAAAAAGACACGCTTTTTTAATCCGTATTATTGTTTTTATTTTTCCTTTCTGTCCCGAATTTATTAGCCAGCTCCCTAAAAGATCCCTTTCCTAGAGCGTTTTCAACTATTGGTGCAATTGATAAATAATTGCCAGTAAAATTAGCCTTTGCGAATTCAGAAAATATAGCTTCTCGATTTTTGAATTGGCCATTAGATTTTTCAACGATTTTATCAAGGAGATTATATAGCATCTTTCTTTCTTTGTATCGCTCTACAATTTCAATTTCTTTTTCTTTGATAAGCCTCGTAATCATTCCGGCGGCATATGCTTGTCGACTCTCTTTGTCGTCATAAAACTTCATTATTTTTTTCACTCTTTCTTGGGGATTATCAATATATCTCAATTCATCTTTGATGAATCTAAGATTTTCATCAGATACTCCTTGCTCTTTGCGATAATCAATTAACCAATTTTTTAGTTTTTCTACGGCTTTTGCGTCTTCACGATAGGGACCGACCTTGCTAATTTCGTTAAGAAATTTTTTCGTGCATTCTGCGACAATCGCTTCTTCAAGTATTGTAAAATACGCCTTTTCTTTTCCGGGTTTCTTATCTTCGTCTTTTTTGCCAACCATCTCAATTCCGCTCCGATAAAGATGAATTTCATGCTCGCCGGTTGGAGTTTTTTCTATGCGTATGGTTTTAGGTGATTTTGCGTGAAAAAGCTCGTGAGCTATTGTGGCCGCGAAAAGAAACTTAGATTCTTTTTTTTCAACTCCGATATTAATCCCTATGGGCCTATGAATGCCTTCGCTAAGTTCATTGCCGGTTATAGTCGCGACGCTGCCTGGCTTAAGGATGTAGATATGATCAAGCGGAATTTTTTTTGAATCACAGCCATAGCCTTTTATTATGTTATTAACAATGGAATCTGTTTGCTCTATAGTTTTGATGTCGTCGGGCGTTTTTTTGAGTTCAAATTTGGCCAATCCTTTATCTTTTTCTTCTAAAACATCCTTAAGCTCTTGATTCTTTTCTTTATTGCTGATTTCGGGGCTGCTTATAATATGTTCGTAGCTTAATTTTTCTTTTGGCATAATTTTCTGACTCTATTCTTAATTTGTCGCATTTATATCATACAAGAGGTAGGGTAGGGATTCAAGATTATATTAATTTGTAATATTTACCCCGAACCTTAGAGGCGATTAGAACCTAAACTATACGCAATTTCAGATATGTATTTTTCTATTTACCGGAAAGTCTCAAATGTTATGGACGAGTACAACTATTTGACAAAAGCTTAGTAATATGCTAAGTTTTAGTTAGTTAATCAGTTAAGTTTGAAAACAAAAAAATAAAGGAAGAAAAGGAGAGAAAAATGTTGTTAATAATTGCTGTTGCCGTTCTGATCATTATCGTTAAACCCACGCTTCTCGTAGCGGGCATAACGATTAGCATTGCTGCGATAATAATTTTCTGTTTGCCGATTCCGCTTGACCCACCTCCGTTTGATAGGTAGTTGCCATCCACCAAGATTCTGTTAAGCAATCCTAGCTACCAAAGGCTCTGTATGAGTAAAATCTATAGAGCTTTTTTATTCCAAATATAATATATAGTTAG
>JAMDBA010000031.1:3025-4605 GCA_023484365.1 Patescibacteria group bacterium | reverse complement strand
TAACTTCGGCCGCGATTGAATTTCTGGCGAGGCTATTTCCAAATGACACTTGGCGGTTGGTAACTGAGCTTGAAAAATTAAGTTTTTTGGAAAATAAAAACTTGGACAAAAAGGACTTGGAATTTTTAAACTCTCAAATGCCGGTTGATTTTTGGAGTAAACTTCAGGAATTAAAGTCTGATTCTTTCGGCCGGCGCTTGAGCGGTCTGGATATGCTTTTAAAAGGCGAAAGCGGAGGAAAAATTTTTAATGTCCTGTCGGCGATTTGGCCGCAAAAGCTGCCCGAGTTTTCCAAAATGGATTTGCTTATAAAATCCGGAAAGCTGGAATACGAAGAAGCACTGATTGGGATAGTGATCGGCAATTAGGGATTAGTAGTTAGAGTAAATAGCTTTAACCTTTAAGTTGATTTTTTATTGTTTCGCGTTGTAAATGGCTTGGATTTGGGGAGCAGAGAGAGCTCGATTATAAACTCTGATATTATTCAAGTAGCCATTTATTGTAAATGTTTGAGTATAATAAGCATCAGAAAGCACCCCTAAATAAAATGGCTGCGTGCTGGAAACTGTGCCACCCACCATACCGCCGCTAGTGCATTGGTTTAATTGGGTTATAGTCTGCAATACTCCATTAACGTACATAGATAAGTTTCCAGACGATGAATTGTAAACGCCGTTAACGTAATACCATTTATTAAGAGAAGGAGCTTGCCCCCAATTTATCAAATAGTAATGACCTGAATTGGTGGTTATTTTAAATATAAAACCCCTAGCGTCATTATTATAAACTAGCGAATACCCCGAGCCATAACTAGCGCAAGCCGTAGTGTCGCCCGGCTCCTTCCCTATACCACCCCTAGCTGACGATGCAACAATATAGAACCATCCCCCTATCGTTAATCCCGAAGAGCCAATATTTAAAGTGCTGGTTCCTGCCGTGTCCGGAATCAAAGAATATCCGTAATTGGTTCCGTCGTTAAAATAAGGACAAGAAGAATTAATGCATCCGGATGATTCCCAGGCGATACCAGATCCAGCGCCAACAGTTGTTGTTCCGTTGTTTCCATTTCCAGATTCATCGTTAATAGTTAATCCCGATCCCTCATTCATCGGCCAATAACCCACCATTCCATGAGCAAAGGCGGATAAGGTAAGTTTGTTCCCCGTCTCATACATAGACGGATCTAATCCTCCATCAGATGCGGCGTTAGAGGTGTATTTCTGACTCTCCGGCACCATAGTCAATTCATAACCCCCATTCCCATCGGTAGCATAGGTATAGTAATAACCCGAAGAAGTAGTATTGGTAGGGTCTACAGGAAGGGAGCCCAAAGGAGTTCCCGAAGAGGTGGAAGCCAACTTAACAGGAATCCATCCTGTTCCATCGGTATTCCTGGAAGAAGTGGAAGAAACACAATGATAAGACCAGCCTGTAGGTAAGGAAGGAAGTCCCAAGTCTCCACAGGTAGAAGAAGAATCTGGAACAGATACATAAAGGTATTGGCTGTTTCCCAAAGATCCCGTTCCTCCCGAGTCGGTCAGATAGATATTGATAGCCGAGTTAAGAGAGGCCATGTCTGA
>JAMDBA010000031.1:0-3015 GCA_023484365.1 Patescibacteria group bacterium | reverse complement strand
GCATAGTAATAGTAAGCCCTGACGAAGTAGTATTAGTCGGATCTTTAGGAAGGGAACCCAAAGGAGTTCCCGAAGAGGTGGAAGCCAACTTAACAGGAAGCCATCCTGTTCCGTCTGTTTTAACTAAAGAAGTCGTTGAGACGCAATTATAAGAATATCCTGAAGGTAGAGGCGGAAGTCCCAAGTCTCCGCAGGTAGAAGAAGCGGTATCGGGAAGAGAAACATAAACAACTGATGATGTCCCCAGATATCCCGTTCCTCCCGAGTCGGTCAGATAGATATTGATAGCCGAGTTAAGAGAGGCCATGTCTGATAACCTTGAGGAATCCCTCCCTTGAGCCATCAGTTCCGAAGGATTCAAGGTTAATATCACCACTACGGCTAAGATTACTAAGATAGCTATTACGATAAGGAGTTCTATGAGGGTGAAGGAGGAGCGAGAAGATCTTAACAAATGGTTTCGACTACCATTCGCTTGCCCAGCGAGCTCGCTCATTGGCGCTTTTCGCTCACTCTTTTGAATTTCATTCAAAAACCCTGCCCGTTCGCTCAAAGAGCCGCGCCAAAACCATTTGTTAAGATTGCTTAAGGAATAGGTAAAGGGAGATAAAAGGGAAGAGACTAAGGAAAAAGAATTTCCCAATCTTGCCTTAAGGAAACTCTCGGAGGCAAAAAAGCTTGGTCTTTTATGAAATAAAAGTTTTTTACCGAGAGTGTAGCGGGCATTTGCCGCAGGAGCGGATAAACCGCGGTTCCGAAAGGCAAGATTGGGAAATAGGGCAGAGAGAAGAGAAGCTATTTTATGGGTTGAAAGAAAATGAGAGGAAGGAACGGGGTCGGTTATTGGTGTGTGTGTGGACGGTTTCATTGGTTGATAATCAAATTATAACATATTGACGCTGGGTAATCAGGATCAGGAAGAAGAGCGATCATTCTTTACAATTAACAAAATAAGGGAGGTTATATTTATGATTTTGGCGTGGAAATTTCGATGTTATATTCTTTTCTGACGTGAGCTGCAACAAAATCCAGACTGACGCCGATTTTTTTATGCGGATTCATAATATCCAGCGGATCAAAAATATTCTTTACCTGTTCAAAAACTTTATATAAAGGGCCGAACTCATCGGGTAAAAATGGCGCGCGCATCAAGCCATCATTATGTTCCGCCGAAAGAGTGCCGCCTAATTTCAAAGCCGCGGCGTAAACTTCTTTAGCAATATTAAATAATTTTTCTTTATCGGCGGATTCGCTAAGATTCAAAAAAGGCTGAAGATGAAGATTGCCGTTTCCAGCATGACCCCAAACTGAAAAATCAACCTGATATTTTTTCATAATTTCATAAAGGGCAGCTAAGTATGCGGCGAGATTTTCCGGAGGAACCGCGGAATCTTCAATAAACGGCAACGCTTTTTTGGGACCGGTTCCTCCCTCAGCAACGTTAGCCGCTATTCGCCGCGCTTCCCAAAGCTTGTCTTGTTCAGCTTTTTCATAAGCATCGCGAACATCAAAAGCCAAACCCTTAACCTTTTCTTTTACTTCAGCAACCGTCTTTTTAATATCGTCCATATTATCCCCCTCAAATTCCGCCATTAGAATTAAAGCCGGCGGTTCGCTTCTGCCTTCCATTATCGTTTTTACGCTGTCGGGTTTTTCTTTTTGAAGCATTTCAATTAAAAATTTATCAATCATTTCTAGAGCGCTGGGATGATAAACGGCGATTTTTGGCACCGCCTCGCCAGCCTTCTCTAAATCATTAAAAGAAAAAAGGATTAGTCCGTTTAGCGGCGCGCGCTTGATGGTTTTTAATTTGATTTCTGTGACAATCCCTAATGTTCCCTGCGAGCCAGAAATCAATCGCGTCAAATCAAAACCGCCGTCCTCCCCCACCACGTCAATAAGCCAATAACCGCTGGAGATTTTATTCGCTTTCGGCTGATAATTATGAATTAAATTATAGTTGCCGATAATCAAATCGCTCATCTCGCGGTAAATTTTTCCCTCCAAAGTATCGCTTGCCTGAATTTTAATTAGTTCGTCGGGATGAATATTTTTAAAAACCACTTCCGAGCCGTCTTCTAAAACCATATTTATTTCCTCAACCCATTCTCTGATGGAGCCGTATTTCACCGTTTTCTCGCCGCCGCAATTATTGGCGACGCCGCCGCCGAACGTGGCAAATTTATATGACGCCGGATAAGGCGGAATATAGCGGCCGCTCGGCGCCAACTTTTCAAAAACATCTCCCCAAACCGCGCCCGGCTCAACCCGAACAAAATCTTCGCCAATTTCCAAAATTTTATCCAAATAACCGGGAAATCTTAAGATTATTCCGTCGTTAACCGGACCGCCGGCTTGATCGGTCGCTTTGCCGCGGCAAGTAATGGATAACTTCTCCTTAATTGCCGGGTCGTCAACCGATTCTTTTTTATGTTTAACCCATTTGACCAAACTCACAACGTCATCTTTTGAAGCCGGCAAAACTACCGCCCAAGGCTTCATCTCAAAAACACTGCCATCGGTTGAATAATGATTAAGCGATTCATCGTCGCTTAAAACCTGGCCCTTGATAACACTTTTTAATTCTTCAACTAAATTTTCCATCATACGTTAATTATAGGACTTTTCTAAATTTACGGATAGATTAGCTATTGACACTACGAAAACGAAACTCCGCATACCAACCGAAAAACTTAGTTTTATCTTCTTAAGATCGCAGCGTCGGGAAAATAATTATTTCTTTTACCGAATCGGAATTAGTCGCTAAAGCTACCAGCCGGTCAATGCCTATCCCCAATCCCGCCGCCGGAGGCATGCCTTGTTTTAGCGCCTCAATAAAGTCTTCGTCAAAACGAGACGCCTCTTCATTTCCCGCGCGGTATTTTTCTTCCTGTTCTTTCATCCTTTTTTCTTGTTCCTGAGGATCGTTTAATTCCGAAAAAGCGTTAACGACCTCCATTCCCTTAATAATAAGCTGGAACCGCTCCGTCCACTTCGGCTCGCCGGAGCTTTACT
>JAMDBA010000004.1 GCA_023484365.1 Patescibacteria group bacterium | reverse complement strand
CAGAAATAAAATAAATTAAATAAAAATATGAACCCAACAACAATTATCATAATAATTTTAGCCGCCATCGTTATTTGGCTAATTATCGCTTTCAACGGCTTGGTGACTAGGAAAAACAGGGTAGCAGAGGCCTGGTCGGATATAGAAGTTCAGCTAAAAAGACGATACGACTTAATTCCAAATTTAGTAGAATCTGTTAAAGGTTACGCCGCCCACGAAAAAAGCGTCCTTGAAGACGTGACGCAGGCTCGCGCCACGGCAATGTCAGCCCAAGACCCTAAGGCAAAATTAGCAGCCGAAAACCAGCTTTCTCAAACTCTAAAAAGCCTTTTTGCCGTTGCTGAAAATTATCCGCAATTAAAAGCTTCTGAAAACTTTCAAAAACTGCAGGATGAACTTGTTGACACCGAAGATAAAATTCAGGCCGCCCGGAGATTTTACAATTCCAATGTCCGAGATTACAACATCGCCATAGAAGTTTTTCCAAAAAATTTAATAGCTTCCATTTTCGGTTTTACCAAGAAAGATCTTTTTGAAACCGAGAGCGACGCCGAGAAAGAACCTGTTAAAGTAAGCTTTTCAAAATGAACTTATACACTCAAGTAGCTTCAAACCAAAGAAAAACTTGGTTGCTTCTTACGTTTTTCCTTATTTTAATAATCGGCTTCGGCTGGCTTTTTAGCGTTATTTACAACTCTTCAGCCATATTGATTTTTGCCGTCGCCCTAAGTCTCTTTTTAAATATTTTCAGCTATTGGTATTCCGATAAGTTGGTTTTAAAAATGGCCGGCGCCAAACCAATAGAGAAAAAAGACAATCCTGAGCTTTACCGAATCGTTGAAAATCTCGCCATCACCGCTGGTTTGCCAACGCCAAAAATATATTTAGTTAACAATCCTTCGCCAAACGCTTTCGCGACCGGCAGGGATAAAAATCACGCTGCCGTCGCCGTAACCAGCGGCCTTTTAAAAATATTAAACAAAACCGAACTTGAGGGAGTTTTGGCGCACGAATTGTCGCATGTCGGCAATCGCGACACCCTAATTTCAACCGTTGTCGTGGTTTTTGCCGGAATTTTTACTTTACTCGCCGATTTCTTTCTGCAAATCAGTTTTTGGGGCGGCGGCTCCAGAAACAGCCGGGATTCGGAAGGCGGAAATTTAGCTTTTATTGCCGGCTTAGCCGCCGCTATCTTGGCGCCGATTGCCGCAACTTTAATTCAGCTGGCAATTTCCCGAAAGCGAGAATTTCTAGCCGACGCTTCGGGCGCGCTTTTAACCCGCTATCCCGAAGGGCTGATTAGCGCTCTCAAAAAAATATCATCCAGCCAGCCGATGAAGGTCAGCTCCTCAATTGCTCACCTTTATTTTGAAAGTCCGGTTAGAACTGATAGGGGAGACAGCAAAAGAACGCCCTTTTTGGTAAAAATATTTATGACTCATCCACCGATAGAAGACAGAATAAAAGCGTTAAGCGACTTAAAGGTATAATAAATCCGGATTCTGAAAGTTAGCGTTGCTTGTTTGACCCATTCGACTCGGCTCAGGGTCAATGATGAGCGGTTCGGCCTGAGCTCACCGCCGAAGGCCTTATCGAACCACAAGTTTTCTTTGTCGGTACCCGAAAATCCTAATAGATTTCAGTTTTGGCGGCAAATTCTTTATTTAACTTCTTCCCAAATAAAATAAGTACTTTTGTCTTGTTGTTCTTCTATATATCCATCTGATTTGAACTGCCGATCATTTAACGTCGCTTCAAACTTATGACGAATATATTGAGATTGCAAACCAGGGTAGCTATACGAAGAAAGTTGCTGTTCGTCAACGCCCGTTTCTATTAAAGATATATACCCCTCTACGCCGAGCTCTTCTCTCACTCCGCGAATCATTGCATCTTTTGGATCTTCGTCTGGTTTAATTTTTTCGGAAACCGCTTGTCCTAAATCTCTTTTTCTCTCCCGGCCATCTTTAAAAACCTGCCTATCTTCTTTCAGGCGATATTTTTTACCGTCGGGTGAAATATAGAAAATATCGGCAGCGCCCACCAAGACCTTCCTTAAAAGTTTTCCCCGTTCTCTGGCTACCAGAAAAGTTTCTCCGCTCTCGATTTCCTTTTGAAGGTGCGCCAATGTTTTTGCTTGTCCTTTACCCCATTCAGAAACATCAATCCCGGCATCTTCAAGTCGTCGCCTCAATAAGTAAAGCGATGATTCGTCTGATTTTTCAAAATTTTTCATAATATTACTTCCTTAATTCCGCAGGGGAGCCTAACGACTTGGCAATTTTTTGAATCGTCTGAACGCTTGGTTTAATAACGACATCACCCTCAATTTTCGTCGCGAAGCTTCAATCTACGGTGTCTGTTTGAAAATATCCGAACGGAACTCTCTGGGCTCGGCGGGCGGAATTCCCTCCACACCCCCCTTCCGCCCGCCTCGCCTTGCCTGCCCGACGAATAGGCGGGAACCGGAGCGGAAAGGACGATTTCAAGTTTTTCTTTGGCGGCAAATTCTTATTTTTGCCGAATTCCATACTACTTTTTGACAATCTGTCTCCAAAGCCAAACTGCGACAAGAATTCCGACAATAAGCCACACGAGCCATAAAAGGGAGATAAGCCATGAACCAAGCCCTCCCCACCACATTGGATTTTGACCCCAATTTCCCATCATAGAATTACTGCCGCCGCCCATCATTATTTGCATCATCGGTATATAGCCAGTTCCTTGCGAGGAAGTATCGCAGCCACTACCACGCTTACCCCAAATAATATGCATTTGTTCTTCCCCTTGTTCGCCCATCATTGATTTCATCATTTCGTTCATAGCAATATGCCTTGAGGTATCCCCGATGGCTTGACCCATAAAGTATTCGCCGATTTTCTCAAAGTCCGCATCTTTGAGTTGCGAACAAGTAATTATTTTGTTAGTTAATTCACTGAGAAAATTCTTGCCTTCTTGTTCCTCCTGTTGCTGACTTTGAATAGCCGCGTTATCAGCGGGCACACTTGAAAAACCCATCATTCCTTGTGCAAAAGAAGAAACCGGAAAAACAAAACCGAAAACAAAAATAAAAGTGGTAATAAACAATAATTTTTTCATAAGTTATTTTGCGTTATTGATAATGTTTTGAATGATTTGGTCAATTTCTTTTGGTCTCTCGCCTAAATCCGCTTGCGGGAAAAATTGCGGCAGAATAATCGGACGCATGCCGGAAATAAAAGTTTGTCCGTCTTTGATGTACACATTTATTTTACAGGGCAAACAAAGTCCGATTTTAATATCCTTATTCAAAAACTCGCTGGCAAACTTGGCGTTGCAAAACTCAATAATTTTAAACGGCTCTCTTCGGAATCCTTTTTCGACCAATGTTTTTTGCACATCATGAACATACAAAACCCGCATGCCATTTTTAACCACTTCGTCTTGTACGCTTTGAACTGCATCGTCGAAAGTTTTTGTTGTAGGTATTGTGTAGTCGAATTCCATATTTTTTAAAATAGTTTATGCCCCGCAAATGTCAGAAGCATCCCAGTAGGCAGCAATCTGCCGTGCGCTGAATACGCTGTCTTTTATCATCTTTTTGGCGATACCTTCGTTGGTGTAATAGTGCCAACATTTACAGCAGCAGGGTTTTTCTTTAGATATGGTGTAGGCCTCATCAAATATTTTCTGTTCAGTAGGGGTAAGGGTTGTTGCTTTATCGTAGTCAATCCACTTTTTTGCCAATTCTATGGGTGTGTGCATTGGATCAAGCGGAATATTCGGCATACTCTTATATGCCTGTAGTTTTCCCAAGTTCTCGTGATACTCTTTTGTATCCATTAAGGCGCTGCAACACTGGCCACCCATAAATTTTCCTTGAACGCTTTGTGCCGATATTAAATTTGAATCTATACAACTGCCGCTCATCGTTCCTACGCCAGAGGCAAGGCCGTCCACATTCGCGTCGCACGATATGATTTGGCTATCAAGATCAACTAATTCAGCGTCAACTCTTTTGGTGAGATTATTGCTTTGCTTAAGAAAATTCTTCTTTCCCGCTTCAGTAGGAATACTATTTTCAGTCGCAAGTAATTCTTGTCGTAATGTGCTATGAGCTGGTGAGGTTAAGTTGTTGTGTTTGGAATATGCAAAAAATGCGGCAACGATTGCCATTACTATGATTACCGATGGTAAAAATTTTTTTAGCTCCATAAATTTATTTTACTAATTCCTCCATTGAAATGCCTAACGCTTTGGCAATCTTGGCGACTGTTTGCACGCTTGGCTTGACGACCACATCACTCTCAATCTTGGTAAGGGTAGTGTGCTTAACGCCGGATTTTCTCACTAAGTCGTCTTGGGTCAAACCAAGCTTATTCCGTGCCTTTTTAATATTTTCGCCAATCGTTGCCATAGTTTCAATACTTTGATATCATTACTTGTGTTATACTGATTACAATACTATGATAGCAAAATTATTTCTTTCTTTCAAGAAAAGCCCGCTTCTGGCCTTCATAAAGTTCGAGCCGACATTTTTGACAGGTTCTTTGGCAGCTTGCCTTTCCGCTCCGGTTCCCGCCTATTCGTCGGGCAGGCAAGGCGAGGCGGGCGGAAGGGGGGGGTGGGGGGAATTCCGCCCG
>JAMDBA010000003.1:2761-4775 GCA_023484365.1 Patescibacteria group bacterium | reverse complement strand
GAGTTCGATGTCAACTTCTACTATCTCAACCACAACACTGCCAGCAAATGCGACTTGCGATAATTATCAATGTTTAATTTCTGCGGCCACTCAATGTGAGCCGATATATGCAACCATAACTTATTCTAATACGCAATTTCCGATGAATCCTGATATTTCCGTATCTGGGCAAACAAAATATGAGGTAAACAAATCTAATTCAGCAAACAGCTGTGTTCTGACTTTTTCCTCGCCAACTACTTCTTTAAGCGTTTCTATCAAGGGGCGAGAGGATTTGATTGCTAAGGGGCTAACTGATGCCCAAATCACTGCTCAAGTCAAAGCAATGAATGATAGCTCTAAGTTAGCGGCTTCATTTCAAAATATTTGCACAAGCAGCCCGAAGATTATTGTTTCCTACCTAACGGCGATGGAAAATGGGGCTACTATACAAGGCACAACAAACGCCGAGGAGTCTATTGGGTCAAGCAATGAAACAATGACTTATACTATGCCAGATAATCAAGAGCTGACTTGCGCGGTTGTTTCTTCTGCGGGATCAACTATTTATTTATCTCCAAGCATCGGCGATATTATAACAAAGGGCATAGAATTCAAGTTAAACTCACTTACCTCCAACCAACTCAATCTGACGATTACGGACCACAATACGGGCAAAAGCCAAACCATATCGATGGTTCCAAATGATTCAACTGCCTTCGCCGGCCACACTATCACATTAACTAGTATTACGAATAGCAACAACGAACTACAAGCAGCAATTAATTATAAATAATTTTTGGCTGACAGGTTACTCTATCGGTCTTTCAAATCCAAGCTCTTTATAACGCAAAACAATAGTGAGTAGGGGAATGGGATAAAATCCGGTATGAAGATTTTAATCTTTAGGACGTAAATCCGGAATATACATACTCATTTTGTTTTTGAATGACGGTTCTAACATCCTCTACTATTCGACCTAGGTAATAAAAATCAGCCGTCAATAACGGCTGATTGAAGATGAACTATCGCTGGTTCAGCGTAGAGCGATAGTTTTTTATTTCCGCTTGCCGACAAAAGCTATCTCGCACACTTTATTTTTTGGCGGCCACTCAAGCGCCAGGCCGGTGTTTCTGCAGGTAGCGGTCACGTTAATTCCCATCGCTTCAGGGCTGAATATCGGCGCGTAGCCGGTTGGTAAATTTAGCATAACGAATTTGCGAAGCTCGCTCCTGAGGTGGCCTTGCCAATGTCGTGGATTCCTAAGTGCCCTTTCCGTCCAGTCCGGATGTTCCAATTTTTTCTTGGCGACATATTCTCTGAAATCAAAAACAAGGGCGGCGATAAAGACTTCTTCTTGGAACACGTCGGCAAAGAGCGGAGTTCGCGGAGGGCAGGATTTTTTTATATTGAAGTTAGGGCAGCCCTTGGGATGTTTGCGATACGGACAGAGACAAAGGTTTCTTATTCTCGGATTAAACACGGCCTTTGTAGGCCCTAGCCACATAATATTACGGGGAATATTGCTTAGCTTCTCGTGAGCCATAATATTTTCTCCTTTGTAAATAATCTCAATAAATCTTAGCGCTCGCACGTCTTATATGTCAATAATTTTGCGTATATTATTAATAATTATTATTTGATATTGGGTTTACGGTGAGACATAATTAAGTTGTCGATTAGTTCAGGATCTTTCAGTAATATTATTTATGGAATCAAAAGAAAGCTTTTTACACGGAGGAGATAAAGCTCCGGAAAGGATAAAGGAGAGGTATTTGGCTCCGCCAAAGACAAATAACAGGAGACTGGGATCCCAAGAAATCACCCATCTATATGAAATCGAATACGAAAGGACTGGAGATGTGGTGAAAATGGTCCCTGGCTCCATGAAAGACCTGGGTCCCGTGAACGAAGAAGAAAAGGCGAGAATCATGGCCGAAGAGGAGGAAAGGGAGAAGAATAGAAATTAAGGTTTGATGAAGATAATAGAAGGCAAAAAAATCGCCGCTGAAATTATTGGCGAGCTGGCACAAAA
>JAMDBA010000003.1:0-2751 GCA_023484365.1 Patescibacteria group bacterium | reverse complement strand
CTTCGCGGCTTTTTTGGTTGGAGATAATGAAGCTTCCTTCGGTTTTTTAAAACTTAAAGAAAAAACAGCCAAAGAATTAGGAATTGATTTCCGGGTCTATAGGTTTCCTGATGATGTTAAAAATGGCGAACTTCGGGAAAAAATCGGGATAATTTCGGGACACAAAAATTGCGGCGGCGCGATTTTACAGCTTCCGTTGCCGGGACACCTAAACCCTTATTACGCCTTAAACGTTATACCTCCGGCAAAAGACATTGATGTTATAGGCGAGAGGACGCTGGGCGCTTTTTACAACGGCCGCAGCGTTGTTTTGCCGCCAGCCGTATCTGTTTTGGAGGAAATTTTAAAAAGGGAAAAATTTGATTTAAGTAATAAAAAAGTTGCCGTGGTCGGATTGGGTTTTTTAGTCGGCAAGCCGATTTCGCTTTGGTTAGAAGGAAAATGCGCCGAAATTTATCTTTTGGATAAGGGCAGCGATTTTAAAATGTTAAAAGAAGCGGATTTGGTTGTTCTGGGCGTTGGTAAATCCGGTCTAATAGACGCTCAAGACATAGGAAGAAATGCGGCGGTTATTGACTTCGGCTATTCTTTTGACGGGGAAGGGAAAATAAAAGGGGATTTTAACCCTGAAGGAGCGGATGGCTTAATTTTCTATACGCCGACGCCCGGCGGAACGGGACCGATATTAATTGCTGAACTTTTAAAAAATTTTTTCATTTTAAACGAAGAGTAATTAAGTTTTAAAAAATGCGCCCCAATTTTAATTGGAGCGCTAAGTTTCATCGTTATTTTTAGATTTAGACTTTCTTGAGAAAATCGTTTCGCCCAGCTGAAACGCTACGATTGTTAAAAACATCGTTCCGAAGCCGGTGATTCTGCGATAATCGTCGTTGCCAAAAAGAACGATAAGCGAAAGACCGAGTAGGGAAAACGCGACAAATGCCCTATATAGATTTGTCGTTGTTCTGGCGAAGACAAAGGGAATTAACGACAATGCTAATGCGGCAGCGAATCCCAAAACAGCGTGATTGGAAGCAAAACAGCTGTAGGAAATAAATAAAAATCCAACAGAGAAGAAATATTTTAAAAAATTAACCATCCTAACAGGAAATTCTTTTTCTGTTGCCATTCAATTACCTCCTTTATTTTTTGTCGCTCCGCGCGGCGGGCGATAAATTAAAATATCTTTTTTATTTATATCAGAAATTAAAGCCGGTTTCAATATCGGGTTAATATTTTTCGCGATTGGAGCGGCGGTTATTCTATTCTATACAGCAATCAATAACTTTTTTAACGAGATCGCCTAGTTTTTTCATAACCCCGGTATTTTCCGGGTCGTGGCGGTTAAGCGCGCCTTCATCTATTTTTTTAATATCGCCGGTGTTTATTAGTTTCAGGTTTATTCCCCAAAACAAAGAATAAAGATTGTAAGCTTTTTTAAATAAATCTTCAGCTGTTTTTTTATCGCCGGCGGACTGCTGTTTCGTGCCGGTTTCCATCAGTCGCATCGTGGCGGCCAGCAAGTGTTTAGAGATACACCAGGTTTCGCCTTCGGTTTCTTTAATTATCTTTTTAAGCAGGCTTTTTCTGATTTCCCGCACTTCCTGAAGCAGGTCAAAATATTCTTTTTTGCCGGTTTTGGCGCCGGTAAAGAAAAAATGCTCTTCAATGCTGACCAGGTTCATAATAGCGATAGACAAGTCTTCATCGCTTGATAGATCTAATTTTTCCTGATGCTTGAGCTGGTCAAATTTTCTGAGCAGCTCTTCGGCGTTTTTAATCGGATTTTCTTCGGTCATAATTATAATTTTATCAAATTATCGTTTGGTTAAGAAGTAGAAAATTATGCTTAAAATAATTAAAGCGGCTATCGGCATCGCCGCTTTTTGAAAAGGGAAATAAGGCTTGCCGCCGTTTTTCTTTTTTAAAATCGGATAACTTAAGGCGGCCGCCAAAAAACCGGCGCTGCCTAAAGTAATACCAAGAAGCAGTTTGTCCACGCCCCAAATTTTATTAAGCGGGTGGTTGATGACGCCCGGTATAAAAAATAACGGCAGGACGACCAAAAGGTAATAGCCGATGGTGGTTATTGTTTTTTTTCCCCAAAAATAAATTTTTTTCTGATTAAACCAGTCAATCGTCCAGATAATCAAAGAAACCGTAAGACCGCCGATCCAAACGCCGGTAATAGTGTCGTCCACCCCTAGCCAGCGCGAAAGTCCGACGCCGGCAACAACGGCTACGGTGCAGACCGGGCAGACCGCTAAAGCGGGGAGGGCGATTGAAAATCCCAATAAAGATAAAATTACAGCGAACCTTTTCATTTCTGGGAATTATAACAAGCGGTTATTTTATTTCAATCTTTGATTTGAATCCCGCTTAATTTATGTTATGATAATCGGAGATTTTCACGATTGCCGATGTAGCTCAGTGGTAGAGCAACGCTTTCGTAAAGCGTGGGTCGTCGGTTCAAATCCGACCATCGGCTCTGGAGGAGTCGCATCCAGCCCGAGGCTGGTCGACCTTGGGCCGAAGTGGTAATATGTATTACGTATATATAATTGCAAGCGCAAAAACCGGAAGGTTGTATAAGGGATGTACGGCCGATCTTAAAAATAGGCTGCAAGAGCACAATCGCGGAGAAAACAAGTCAACTAAATCAGGCGCGCCATGGAAGTTGTTATATTATGAGGCTTTTACCAGTAAAAGGGATGCTCTTCGAGAAGAATTATTTTTAAGATCGGCCGTACA
>JAMDBA010000026.1 GCA_023484365.1 Patescibacteria group bacterium | reverse complement strand
TTGCTAAATCGGGCAGGCCCGTATGCTTTAAGCGAAATTATAACGCCTTCATCTGGAGTTTCGCTTCCGGCGCGCTGGGGAGACGTCGGGAAAAAGATGGTCGCGGCGGGCGTTATTGATGAGCCGCAATTCAAGGCGCTATACGCTCAAAACGGCGGACTTGCCGCGGACGAGCAGGCGCTTCTCGATTCGCCCGACAACGGGGATCTTGTTATTACCAAACAAAATGCCGGAGTTATTCTGAATCTTCTTTGGGCTTTCGGTCTTGGCAATAAAAATCCTATCCTCGGAAATGGTCCAATGCAAAATCCGCAATACGGCGGCGCGGGAAACTTTGCTTCAACTGGAGGCTGGACGGTTGCGGTGGGAAGCGCGATGAATCACTATAGCGCGCACCAATTCGTAACGCTTACCGCGGATGAGCAGGCGCTCGTTGAAAGCGTGGCAAAAAATATTTACCGCCCTTGCTGCGGCAATTCCACTTATTTTCCCGACTGTAATCACGGAATGGCGATGCTGGGACTTTTGGAACTTATGGCCTCACAAGGCGTGACTGAAAGCCAGATGTATAGGGCGGCGCTTGCGGCAAATTCATATTGGTTCCCGGACACATATCTAACGATTTCTCGGTATTTCGCGGGCAAAGGAATTAGCTGGAACTCGGTCGATCCAAAAATTGTTTTGGGCGCCGCTTACTCGAGTATTCAAGGATATCAAGCGGTCCAAAGCCAAGTCGCCCCTATCCCGACAAAATCATCGGCAAATTGCGGAGTAAGCTTGCAAAACCAAACGGGTCAAAACACGGCGTCGGTCCCGTCATCGAATAGCTGCGGAGTTTAATAAAATTATGGAAACAATTATTGGAACTTCGCTTATCGCGGCGTTTATCGCGGGAATCGCAGCCTTGTTCGCACCGTGTTGCGTTACCGTTCTTCTGCCTTCCTACTTCGGTTTAATTTTTCGCACGCGTCGAAAAGTGTTTCTGATGACCTTCATTTTCTTCCTCGGTATTCTTACGGTATTTCTCCCCTTGGGACTTGGGTTATCTATGCTTGGGCAGTTTTTCAGCCATTACCACCGGACAATTTTTACAGCCATCGGTGTGGCGCTTCTCATTCTAGGTATTTCGCTTCTCTTCGGGAAGCGGTTCCCGATGCCGAAATATTTTCGCTTTAAGCCGGAGCTGACTGGCAGCGAGAACGCAGGTTCAATATATCTTCTCGGAATTTTTTCCGGTATCGCCACGACCTGCTGCGCGCCGGTTCTCGCTGGGGCGCTTGCTTTATCTATTCTGCCGGGCTCTTTTATATGGGGGATTATCTATACCTTAGCTTATGTGCTTGGCATGGTCTTACCTCTATTCATCTTGGCCGCGGCGCTTTACACGAAGAGACCGACAGATCGCCTTTTTGGAATGCGGAAACCGATAGAGTTCGTATTCTTAGGGAAGGGCGTCCGCGTAAGGATTTCTGATCTTCTTGCCGGTGCGACATTTACCACTATGGGAATACTCACTTTATACTGGGCGTCTATGAACCAGGTCGCCGTGCATTCAATGTTACAAGTAGATATCAATATCTACCTCACCGAGGTAAATAATTACCTAAACCGTTTCATCGGTTGGATGCCGCAATATGCGTGGGCAATAATCTTTGTCGGTCTCTTCGTGTATCTCGTGGCTCTCGCTATAAAGCAATTCAAAAAAAATCAATAACAAAAAAATGGAAAACAAAAATAAAGGATCAAACATCATAAAAATATTGGGTATTATCGCTGTTAGCGTGTTTGTTGTCGGTGGGCTTTTCGTATTGGGATACAGGAACAGCGGTATTACGGATAACGCGGGTATCTCTGACTCCGGCGATTTCGGCGGCGCGCTCATCGGCAAAATAGCGCCGAATTTTTCGCTCCGAGATCGCAACGGTAAGGTTTATTCAAATGATAGTCTTAGAGGAAAAAATATAGTACTTTTCTTTAATGAGGGCATTATGTGTTATCCGGCATGCTGGAACCAGATGGTCGCGCTCGCAACCGATCCAAGATTTCAGGCAACCGATACCGTCGCGCTTTCGGTCGTGATTGATTCTCCGGACGAGTGGCAGCAGGCGATACAGCAAATGCCCGAGCTAGGGAAGGCAGTCGTTTTATTTGATACCAACAAGGTTATTTCGCAAGAATTTGGAATGCTTACCGCTCCATCGTCAATGCATTACGGCTCCTACCCTGGCCATTCTTTTGTCGTTATAGACAAACAGGGCGTTATCCGTTTTGTCTATGACGACCCGAATATGGGTATTGATAACGATCGCATTGCGAGCGAAATCCAAATGTTAAACTAATGATAAAAGTCGGCAAAAATAATTAACAAATAAATTTATGTTCAATCTATCTAATAAAAAATGTCCGATCTGTAAAATGGAATTAAAAGAAGGGAAAAATTATCCCGAAAGTTCCGGGAAGAAGTTTTATTCGGAAAAGTGTAAAGAGGATTATCAGAAACAGTTAGTTAAGGAACAGCTAAAACGCGCTAGTGGCGGTTGTTGCGATTAATGTTGATAGTTAGATATTGCTATAAATAATTAATATTAAGATTGACGGATAATACCTGTTGGGGGTATACTAAAATTATGAAGCATAAATACCCAGCCACCATAAAAGAAGATGATAAATTATATCAATGTCCTGAATGCGGAATGCGTTATAGAGAGAAAAAGTGGGCCGATAAATGCGCAGCTTGGTGCAAAGAATATAAAAGTTGCAATCTTGAGATCATAAAACACGCGGTCAAATAAATGGCTGAAGGCATCGCTAAAGAATTAATTAAAATAATATATTTCAAAAAAATGAATAAAAATACTGAATCATCAAAGAGCGTCGCTTATACCTGTCCGATGCATCCGGAAATAATCCAGGACAAGCCGGGAATATGTCCGGAATGCGGAATGAACCTTATTCCGGTAAAAACGAAGCAGGCAAAACAGCCGTCGGCTATGCAGATGGAAGGCAATGATGCCGGCCACGATAACCATAGCGATCATATCTCGTCTTTTAATAAGCATGAAGGCCATCACGTAAATATATTCAAAAGGAAATTCTGGGTAAGCCTGATTCTTTCTATTCCAATTGTGCTTTATTCAGACCTAACGCAATCATTGTTTCATTGGACCGCGCCGGCATTTCCCGGATCGGCTTATCTGCAATTTATTTTAGCGTCTATAATTTTCTTTTATGGCGGCTGGGTATTCGTTGCGAGCGCGTGGCGTGAATTAAGGGCTCGCCTTCCTGGAATGATGACGCTTATAGCGATTGCTATTACGACGGCGTATATCTGGAGTCTTTACGCGGTTATCGCCAACCGTCCTGATACGCTGTTCTGGGAGCTCGCGACGCTTATCACGATTATGCTTCTTGGCCACTGGTTTGAAATGCGCGCTGTTTCCGGAGCTCAGAGCGCGTTAAAAGAATTGTCCAAACTTTTGCCCGACACTGCGGAAGTAGCGCGGGGGGATAAAACTGAAATTATTTCGCTCGCCGATCTTCGAGAAGGGGATATTGTTATTGTGAGGCCTGGCGGAAAAATTCCCGCCGACGGAGAAGTCATTGACGGTGATTCTTCCGTGGACGAATCAATAGCGACGGGAGAATCTAAACCTATAACAAAGAAAAAAGGAAGTTTTACTATCGCGGGAACTGTTAACTCCGATGGAATTTTAAAGATTAAAATAACAAAAATTGGCGACAAGACATTCCTCGCGGGCGTGATGAGACTTGTAGCTGAAGCGCAGGCGTCTAAGTCGCGCTTGCAAATACTTTCCGATCGCGCCGCGTTTTATCTCACTATCATTGCGGTCGGCGTAGGCGCTATAACGGTCGTTGCTTGGATAGCGGCAGGAGGCGGAACGGCGTTCGCTATTGAACGGCTCGTCGCCGTTTTAGTTATCGCTTGCCCGCACGCGCTTGGTTTGGCGGTGCCGCTTGTCGCTTCAATATCAACAACTAAGGCGGCTCAAAATGGTTTTCTTGTTAAGCGGCGCCTTGCGCTTGAGGCGGCGCGGAATATAGATATAGTCCTTTTTGATAAGACCGGCACTCTTACAAAGGGAGAGTATGGCGTTACAAACATTTGGCCGATTAACATCAAGGACGAAAATGAGATTATTCGGCTTGCCGCTTCTGTTGATTCGTATTCCGAACACCCCATTTCAAAAGCTATTGTCGCTTACGCCAATACTCATCATATTGCGCTTGATAAGATAACTGATTTTAAGCGGATTTCCGGCAAGGGATCTCAGGCGCGGATAAACGACGTCATAATAATTGTCGGCGGAGAAGGTATTGTTGAGGGAAAAAATATTTTGCTTCCAGCCGATATCGCGTTTGAAAACAAGAAGGGCAAGACAATTATATACGTGCTTCGCGACGGAATGCTTGCGGGTGTTATTGCTCTTGCGGACGTTATTCGTGAAGAATCTCGTCAAGCGATTAAATCGTTAAAAGATATGAAAGTTGATGTGGCTATGATAACCGGCGACGCGGAGGATGTGGCGCAATGGGTTGCGGGTGAACTTGGCATCAATAAATACTTTGCCCGGGTGTTACCTGGTCAAAAATCGGAAAAAGTAAAAATTTTACAGTCAGAAGGAAAGCGGGTTGCTATGGTGGGAGACGGGATAAATGACGCTCCCGCGCTTACGCAAGCGGATTTAGGAATAGCAATTGGCGCCGGTACAAATGTGGCGATAGAATCAGCGGGAATTATCCTTGTCAAAAATGATCCGCGCGACATTCCAAAAATTATTACGCTTTCGCGCCTTACTTATGCCAAGATGATACAAAATCTCTGGTGGGCGGCGGGATACAACATAGTCGCGATTCCGCTTGCCGCGGGAGTGCTTGCGTCGCGGGGCATTCTGCTTTCGCCTGCAGTCGGTGCTGTCTTTATGTCATTAAGCACGGTTATCGTCGCGGTAAACGCAATGCTTTTAAAAAGAAAAAAACTATAAAGGTCGGAAATAATCAAAAAATAAAAAACAAATGCTTTCACTTAAAAGATACGGATGGCTCTGCGCGCTTGGTATCGAGGTGTTCTATATCATCTGCATGATTTACCGATTCTTCTTAAGCGGACCAATTGCCGATCTGCATGCGTCGCTCTTCGAGCTTCTACCCGGATTTTCGTGGACCGTCGGAGGGATGATCATCGGCGCGATCGACCTATTCGTCTTCGCATGGATTTTCGCGGCATATATGGTCTGGATGCATAATACGAGCATTAAAAAATAAGGAAGATTGATAGCGCATGGGTCTGCGATTATAAAATGCCCTCGTGAAGGGCATTTTATTGCCTCCTCCGAGAGGAAAACTCTGCACTTTAGTGCGAGGCTTTAGCATCAATAAGCGTTGAAGGTATGGTAGAATATGAACATGAGCGGGCAGCAATATCATCGGACAAGCCATACGGTATACGATAATAAATACCATATAGTCTGGATTACCAAGTATCGCAAAAAGATATTGGTAGATGATATTGCGCTCAGATTGAGAGAAATAATCAGGCAAATTTGTTCAACTGAAAAGATTGATATACTCAAAGGCGCCATCGGGCCCGATCATGTTCATATTCTCTTGGAAACACCTCCTTACATAGCAATTTCAAGAATAATCCAACATCTCAAAGGCGAATCATCAAGAAAACTTCAAATGGAATTCCCTAAGCTTGGCAAATCGTTTTGGGGTCAGCATATGTGGGCTATTGGTTATTTTTGCGTTACCACTGGCGTAGTGACCGAAAAGGTCATTAAGGATTATATTGAACAACAAGGCAAGCAAGAAGAAGAGGAAGATAAGACCTTCCAGATCTTTAGTTGACTTTCAGTCAAAAACACCCCGATTAATATCGGGGTGTCATCCTCCGCACTTTAGTGCGGAGTGGTTGAGGATCAACTTATTATCGGTTGAATTCTCTTCGAGGCGCTCTGGGCTCCATCGGTCTCGCTTCGTCTACGGTCAAATTCCTGCCTTCAAAGTCTTTGCCATTGAACATATCAATGGCTTTTTTCGCTTCTTCGTCATTGGACATTTCCACGAAACCAAATCCTTTTGATCGTCCGGAAAATTTATCCGTGATGATCGTGGCTGATTCAACGGTGCCAGCGGCGGAAAAAGCGTCTTTCAAAGCTTCTTGAGTGGTGCTGTAAGGTAAGCCTCCAATGTATAACTTTTTTGCCATACTTTTTTGTATTGAGTAGGGCGACTATTACCTAGTTTACTTAAAATCAAAAACGATCTTTAAGATTCTTAAGCGATAAATTGCGAAAGAAACCAACTAAGAAAACCTACTATCCTTTCTAGGATAAGATTAATGTTAGCAGATAGCTTTTAAAAAGTCAATAGGTTGAGTATCAAAAGTCAAGACGGCTGATTGAGCGGCAAACAGAGCTTTTAATACAGTAAATTAGTTGAATTAAGCTGATTATTTATTGATTGATTAAGATAAGCAGTGAAGCCTTGAAATAGCCAGACGGCTAAGACGAGTGAAATGACGGTTAAAGCAACAGCGATCCAGCCTATCATTTTTGATTTACCGTCGCTTTGTTTTAAATATTTATAAGCCGGCCATAAGCCAAGGGGAGGCAAAAAGAAACTCAATAAATAAACGCCTATCTGGCTCATCACGCTTGTTTGCGCGGGTTTTATTCTTAATTGTTTTCCGCAGTTGGGACAAAAATAAAAATTGGCGTCTATCGGCGCTCCGCAATAAGGACATTTTAAATCATTATCCATTGATTAATTATATCATTTTTATGACTGGGCCAATATTGCCACCGCTATTATTCGCAGCAGAGGATTGTTTTATTTGAATCGTTTTGTATTATTAATAAAAGGTAGTATTTTTCCAACTTGTAGGAATATGACAAAACAAAACAATCAATCGCGGCAAAAAAAATTTTATGGCGCGGCAAGCCTTGGCGAAAAAGGCCAAATAGTCATACCGAGCGACGCGAGAAAAGATATGAATTTAAAAAAAGGCGATCGCCTGCTTGTTTTTGGGACGGACAAAGATATGGTCGTGCTTATGAAGCTTTCACAGGTAGAAAAAATCGCCTCGCACCTTTCCGAAAAATTAAAGATGTTTGATGAGGTAATCAATAAAACAAAATAAATTTTATCTATATGAGTATTATAGGCGTCAAAAATTTAACTAAAAAATTCAAAGAGCTGGTGGCCGTCAACGGTATTTCTTTTGACGTTGAGAAAGGCGAGATATTCGCTTTTCTGGGTCCAAACGGCGCCGGAAAAAGTACAACCATAAAAATGCTGACTACTTTAGCGAAACCGACGAGCGGAGAAATAAGAATTGCCGGTTTTGACCCCGTTAAGGATCCAAACAAAGTCAGGCAAATGTTTGGTATCGTCTTTCAGGATCCAAGCTTAGATGACGAGCTTACGGCGTGGGAAAATATGGAATTTCACGGCGTTTTATACCATGTTCCAAAAGTTGAACGTAGATCGCGAATTGAGCAGCTCTTAAAATTTATTGAACTTTGGGACAGGAGAGACGAGCTTGTAAAAAATTTTTCAGGAGGAATGAAGAGGCGGCTTGAGATCGCCAGAGGGCTTATTCACCATCCCCAGATATTGTTTTTAGATGAGCCAACTCTTGGACTTGATCCTCAAACACGAAATCATATCTGGGGCTATATAGAAAAATTAAATAAAGAGGAGAGAATGACTATTTTTTTTACTACTCATTATATGGAAGAGGCTGACAGGATCGCTCAAAGGATAGCCGTTATAGATTATGGGAAAATAGTTGATATTGGCACTTCGCAAGATTTAAAAAATAGGACCAAAACTTCTTACTTAGAAGATGCTTTTCTGGCGCTTACGGGAAAAGCCATAAGAGAAGAAGAAGTCGGCGGTTTGGATAAATTAAGAATGCATCATAGGATGTGGCGCAGATAAAATTATGAAAAGATTAAGCGCAATTTACATTCTTTGGTTAAGGCAGCTCAAAAGATATTTTCGCTCCAAGGCGAGGCTTGTTGGCTCTCTCGGCCAGCCGCTGCTCTTTTTGGTTGCTCTGGGCTTTGGGTTAGGACCAGTATTTCAAAAGGCGGGCGGAGGTAATTATATTGATTTTCTTGCTCCTGGGATTATTTCAATGGCGATATTATTCACTGCGGTTTTTTCCGGCATTGAGGTTATTTGGGACAGACAGTTTGGATTTTTAAAAGAAACTCTGGTTGCGCCTGTTTCTCGCTTGGATGTTATGTTGGGCAGAACCCTGGGCGGGGCAACCGTCGCTACTTTTCAAGGGGTAATTGTTTTTCTGCTTTCTTTGCTTGTGGGTTTTCGTCCGGTTAGCTGGTGGGCTTTGCCGATGGTTATAGTGTTTATGTTTCTAATAGCGCTGCTTTTTACCACTCTTGGGACGGCCATAGCTTCAGTTATGGATGACTTTCAGGGTTTTCAATTGATTATTAACTTTTTGGTGATGCCGTTATTTTTCTTATCTGGCGCGCTATTCCCTCTGGCCGGGCTTCCGGAATACATAAAAATTATCGTCCAAGCCGATGTCTTATCTTATGGAGTTGACGCTTTAAGGATACTTTTAGTGAAAGAAACTCAATTCGGTCTGCCGCTTGATTTTTCCGTTCTTGCTGTTTCAATAATTATTTTACTTGGCATAGGCAGTTATCTTTTTTCGGAAATCCAAATTTAACCGAAGTCTATTTTTCTTTCCCGAGGGATTTTATTATAGTCCAAAAATAATCAGTTTCCTTTATTTGTTTTTCAGATACCAATCCAATATTTCGCGTTTTATTAATTTTTATTTTAGCGAAGACGCCTTTTTCGGCGATTAGCGATTTTCTAATTTCTTATCAGGTTTCGTTACGTTTTTTAAGCGCGCTAATAATTTTAACGAAAACCGCATTTATTGATAATCGTTAAATTATTTGTTATTTTAAAAACAGCAAACCTTAAGTGATTTTGAATAAGGGAAAACAAAAAATAACCTTATGGCTTAAAAAGGAGGTGGAGATTGAAAAAACTGGACAAGATAATAAGTTTTATGTCGGCGATAAACGTAGTCGTGTTTATAGCGTTTATTTTGGCGGGTGTTATTTGCGGTTTACTGCGCACAGCCATTCCGCATTTCCTTGTGGCTGGTTGGGTCGTTTATATTGCGGTTGTCGCATTTATAATAGTCGTCAAGCCTTCCGTTTTTCTTATAAAGCCGGTTAATAAGACGAAAAAGAAAATCAGGAAAATTTACCGATTTACAAAATTTATCATCAAGGACTATCTTGACTTTGATGATTTTTAAAACCTCTATATAAAACCCCTCTAAAAGAGGGGATTTTTTTAGCCGTAAAATTATCTGTTTAAAATCCAAATAACGTAGTTGAGGTAAATAGCAAAAATTACCCAGCCGGCATAGGGCAGAAGCAGGGAAGAAGCCAGCTTGGAAAGAGGCCAAATTAAGGCGACCAGCGCTATCACCGTTAAATCCATGACCACAGCCTCAATTGCGGCCAAACCGATAAGGCCTCGGCCAAAAAACAAATTACTCCAGAGGATATTTAAAAGAGCGTTAAGTATGAAAATTAAAATAATTATCCAAAATTTTTGGTCTCGTTTTGATTTTTTATTCCAGATTATAAGAGCAGAGGCGGCGCTTAATACAAAGATAACCATCCAGACGATGCCTATGGCTACTCCTGAGGGCGTCCAGGCGGGGAGTTTAATCGTCTCATACCAAACCATTCCGCCGCTTGTTATTAATCCGCCCCAGATGGCGATTATGATAACTATTAGCGGAATAACAAGGTAATTCTGTTTCATATTTTATTAAGCGCTTAAGCGGATCAGTTCTTCGTAGGGAGCTTCGCCGCAGATTATATTATTAGTTTCGGTGTTTATAAAAAACGGCACGCCGCCGCAACTTCCTTTATCGTATTCGTTCATTTTTTTGGCGTTTTCTTCATTATGCCAGACTTCGTATTTTTCAAATTTTTTGCCGGTTTCCTTTTCAAAACGGTTTACAAGAGGATCCATATTTTTGCAATGAGGGCATTCTAAGCCATAAAATTCTAAAAGCATTTATTACATTATAACACAAACAAAGATCGCGTGCCTTTGCGGTCTATGGGATATTTACCTATTGTTTCTGTAATATCTCTCTAAAAGACCTATGGCTACTCTAGCTATTTGATCGGGGCGGAAGAAGGGAAGCGAGTGGTGGCCCATCTTTTCGGCTATTACCATCTTAACGTAAGGACTGTTTTGGAATAAATTATTTTTCAAATATTCTTCTCTGGGGTCCATATAGTTGTCTCCCCGCCCCTTTCCTTCTTCTTTTATTATTTCTGGCGGGATTACCCTTTTAGGGTCGGAAACCAAGTCTTTTGCTCCCTGGATGAGGACGACAGGCGCTTTTATTTTGGAAGTTTTTTCGTTCATTTTCGCCATAGCCTTGATATCTTCTAAAAATATCTTCGGGTATTTTATTCCTGCGCGCGATACTTCCTCTAAAATGTCAAAGATTGAGTCAATAGCTATACTAGCGGAATCTTTTGTTTTAGGCGTGTTAATAATATCTTTAACAAAATTCTTCGTCAACTCCGTGCTTTTTTGATTATAAAGACCAACCGGGCCCATAAGCACTAATCCTTTTATTTTTATTTTTTCCGTGTTGTTTTCTTGGAGGAGATTGGCGAGGTTTATCGCTTTGTCTCCGCCTTTGGAATAGCCTGCAATTACAATCTCTTTTATTTTATTTTCTTTAATAAAATCTCCGACAGCCATAGCTTCTGTTTCTAAAGGATCTTTGAGCGGCTTCTCGGGGCTGGTGGAAATAAGATAAGTAGATGAAGAGTCGGCTTCGGCAAATGCCTGGCTAATGCCGTCAAGCGACTTGTCTCCGGCGTTTTCCGCCCATCCGGGCAGGAAAATAACGGCGCGACCGGTTTTCTCCGATTCCTTTGCGGACTCTGAGGAAAATTTTCTCCAAGATATTTCTATTTCACCGCCTTCGGATTTTTTTATTCCAGACTCTATTTCTTTGGCTGCTTTTTCGGTTTTTTTGCCGGCGCCAGGGTTATTTTTTGGCGATTCTATATTCATATTATGAAAATACATCAAAATCATTAATCTGTCAATCATAAATTACGCGGGTATTTTTAATTTTTTCGGCGCGCTATGAGGTTTTTAATAAAAACAAGTTTTTATTTTTTAAGGTGATATAATTAATAATATTTATGTGGATTAAAAATTATAATGAAATTGCCGTCAGTCCGCAGCGAAAAATTGCGTTAAGTCTTATTGAGGCTGCTCTTGATTCAATCAGGACAGAAGAAGCTATTAAAAAAAATCTGAAACTGACAAAAGGCAGGCTAACGGTAAAAAATAAGACGTTTGATTTGAAAAAATTTAAGAAAATTAGTGTTATAGGATTCGGCAAGGTCGCCTGCGAAGCGGCACCGGCTATTGAGGGGATTTTAAGGGAAAAAATAACCAGCGGAGTGGTTATAGGCAATATTGCCGCGCCAAACGTATGTCAGGTAATTAAGACTTACAGTGGCACCCATCCGACGCCATCGGAAGATAATTTTTTAATTACTAAAAATCTAATGGAAATTGCCGCCGGCGCCGGCGAAGATGATTTGGTTATAGTGGTTATTTCCGGAGGCGGGTCTTCAATGCTTTGCTGGCCGGCTTCAGAGTGTTTCTTGGGCAAAAAACTTTATGAAGATTCTATCAAAAGCGACATACCAATTGAAGAGCTTAATGTTTTAAGAAAGCACCTTTCCGGTCTTAAGGGCGGCGGTTTGGCGAGATTACTTTATCCGGCAACAGTAATTGGGCTGGTTTTTTCCGATGTTCCGAGTAATCAATTTGATATGGTGGCTTCCGGTCCTACTTATTTTGATCCAACAACAGTTAAAGACGCTCAAAAAATTGCTAAAAAATATAAATTAAAAAATTATCCCTTCAGTGAAACACCTAAAGAACAGATTTATTTTAAAAACGTTTTTAATTTCCCTATAGTCTCTAATGTTGACGCGCTTAAAGCGATGAAAGAAAGAGCCGGTGATCTTGGCTTAACGGCAAAAATATTTTCTTCTAATATCGCAAAAAACCAGAAAAAAGCAGTAGAGATTTTTAAATCAGTAAGATTTAAAGGCGTCGCAATCTTCGGCGGTGAGCCGGAAGCTGCTATTCCTAAGCGGCACGGCAAAGGCGGCCGGAATCAGCAGTTGGCTTTAGAGATGCTTCCAGCAATAAAAGAGAATCAGCTTTTTGTTTCCTTTGCTTCTGATGGCCAGGATAATATCCCGGTAACTGGCGCGATTGCCGATAAATTTACAGCAGAAAAAGCTAAAAAATTAAAACTTAATCCCAAGAAATTCGCTAACAATTTTGACGCTTTTAATTTCTTCTTTAAAACTAAAGATTTGATTTTTACCCAACCGACCAATGAAAACGTTTCCGACTTGATGATTTTATTAAACGAGTAAAATGGCAAAGATAAAAAAAATTTCAGGAAGAGAAATATTAAATTCGCGTGGCGTACCGACTTTAGAGGTGACTGTGGAAACGGAAAATTCAAGGGGTGTTTTTGGCGTTCCGGCGGGAAAAAGCAAGGGAGAGAAGGAGGCGGTTGAGCTCAGGGACGGCGATAAAAGATTTGGCGGGTTGGGTGTAAAAAAAGCGGTCTCTAAAATACAGGATTTAATCAACCCCGAATTATCCGGTTTTGACGCAGAAGAACAGGAAAAAATTGACAAAAAACTTCTTGAGCTTGACGGAACCGAAAATAAATCCCATCTAGGAGGGAATACGATGATTGGCGTAAGTATTGCGGCGGCGAAGGCGGCGGCAATGGACCAAAAGAAGCAGACTTATTTATACCTCAAGGAAAAATTCGGATTCAAGAATTCGGAAAAAGCTCCGCGACTTTTTTCCAATATTATTAACGGCGGGAAGCACAGTTTAAGCCCGTTAGCTTTTCAGGAATATTTAGTTATCCCGCAATCCGCTTCTATCGGCGAAGATTTGCTGTCAATGAAAATTATTTTTGACGAAACGAGAAAGATTATCAGAAAAGAGTTCGGGGATGTTTCGGCTAACGCCGGCGGCGATGAGGGAGGATTTGTTCTAAATACGGACGACGTTTCAATACCGCTTGAAATTTTAAGCGAGGCGGTAAAAAATACCGGCCGTAATGTAAAGCTGGGTTTAGACGCGGCAGCCGGTTCGTTTTATGAAAACGGGAAATATGAGGTAGGAAAAGAAAAATTTTCGCCAAGAGAATTACTGGAAAAATATAAAAAATTTTCTAAAAAATTTGATATTTTTTCTATTGAAGATCCATTCTTTGAAGATGAAGATTTAGAATATTTTTCTGATTTGAATAAAAATATTATTGTTGTTGGAGACGATTTAACGGTCACAAGCGAAAAATTAATCAAGCGGGCTGCTTCAAGTATCGGCGCGGTTATTATTAAGCCAAATCAAATCGGTACTCTCAGCGAGACTATTGAAGCCGCAAAAACGGCTCAAGGGTCCGGGCTTAAAGTAATAGTTAGCCATAGGAGCGGAGAGACGAACGATGATTTTGTCGCCGATTTGGCGGCGGCTGTTAATGCTTTTGGGCTTAAAGCCGGCGCGCCCAATCGCGGCGAAAGGCTGGCGAAATACAATCGGATCTGGGAAATTTTTAAATAATTTCCGGTGTTTATTCTAAACTGCTATTTATTTGACCTCAGTGATTATTAGGTTTATCCTTTAAATAGATTTTTAAAATTAAGGAGGGAAATTTGGAGATATTAAAAGTGAAAGATCTTGATGTTTATCCGGGATACGGGAAGATTTCGGTTGGCAATTATGTTTATCCGGATACGGAATTTAATAAAGGCGGTGCGCCCGAAGGTTTTTTGGATAAATTAGATGTGGTCCAAAAAGCAACACAGCAGATTGCGATGTTTGGCTATGGCGTCTGCGGAATATGCCGTAAGGAAAAATATTATTATTATCATATTTACGGAAAATATATCTGGCCAAGCGCTTTAAGCCATTTTATAGAAGATCACAACTATTCGCCACCGCAGGAATTTATTGATTTTGTCATGAATTTTAAATAATCTTTGTCGCGAAAAAACCCTCGTTTTTTAGAGAGATTGATTTTATTAAGCCCGACTTAGTCGGGTTTTTTTATTAATTTATAAGAGTTATAATTAAACTATGAAAAATTTATCAGCAAAAAAGTCAGCCTTGGTCCTTTGGTTTGACGATATAACAAAAGACGACGTCGGATTGGTCGGTGGAAAAAATGCCAATTTAGGAGAAATGTGGCAGAAAGTAACGCCGGCAGGAATCAAAGTGCCTCATGGATTTGCCATTACAGCAGCCGCTTATAAGTATTTTTTGAAATTCAATAATCTGGACAAAAAAATTAGAGGAATTTTGAAGGGAATCAATACTAAGGATATTCATAATTTAGAAGAAAAAGGAGCTAAGGTAAGGGAGGCAATAGTTAAAGCAAAAATTCCTCCTGATTTAAAAAAAGAAATTATGTCAGCTTACGCCGCGCTTTCTAAGGAATACAGAGTTGGCGAAGTTGATGTGGCGGTGCGTTCTTCGGCGACTGCCGAGGATTTGCCGTCAGCTTCTTTCGCCGGCCAGCAGGAAAGCTATTTAAATATACGAGGCGAAGCCAACCTTTCAATGGCCGTTAAAAAATGCTTCGCTTCCCTTTTTACCGATCGCGCTATTTCTTATCGTCACGATCGCCACTTTGATCATTTTAAAGTTTATCTTTCTATCGGCGTTCAGAAAATGGTTCGTTCTGATTTGGCTGCTTCCGGCGTTATGTTCACATTGGATACCGACAGCGGTTTCAGGAACATTGTTTTAATAAACGCTTCTTACGGTTTGGGCGAAAATGTAGTTTTGGGCCGTGTTAATCCGGATGAATATATTATTTTCAAGCCGGCTTTGGCGTCCGGTTATAAGGCCGTAATTGACAAGAGCCTTGGAACGAAGGCTAAAAGGTTGATTTATCATAAAGGAGCCAAGCCCACGCTTAACATTTCCACGCCGGAAAAAGACAGGGGAAAGTTTGCTTTGTCTGACAAGGAAATTTTGCAGTTGGCGCGATGGGGAGTTTTAATTGAGAAGCATTACGGCCGGCCGATGGATATTGAATGGGCGAAAGACGGTCAGAGAAATGATTTGTTTATAGTCCAGGCGCGACCAGAGACGGTTCAGTCAATAAAAGATCCTTATATTTACGAGTCTTATTTATTAAAGAATAAAGGCAGAGTATTAATTGAGGGAGTCGCGGTTGGAGAAAAAATCAGCCAAGGTAAAGCGCGGGTTATTAAAAGCATATCTAATATTTCCGAATTCAAACCTGGCGAAGTTTTAATTACCGAAATGACCGATCCTGATTGGGAGCCGATAATGAAAATTGCTTCGGCTATAGTTACTAATTCCGGCGGGCGCACATCGCATGCTGCTATTGTCAGCCGTGAATTGGGTGTGCCCGCGGTTGTCGGGACAAAAACCGCTACTGAAGTGATAAAGACGGGCAGGGATATTACCGTTTCTTGCGCCGAGGGCGAAGTCGGAAAAATTTATGACGGTAAAATAGATTATCAGATTAAAAAAATAGACCTGAAAAAATTGAAAAAGCCCGAAACTAAGATAATGATGAATGTGGGCGACCCGGAAAAATCATTTGGATTTTCTTTCATCCCTAACGATGGAGTCGGTTTGGCGAGAGAAGAATTTATAATCAACGACTATATTAAAATCCATCCGCTTGCGCTTTTAAATTTTAAAAAGATTAAAGACAAAAAGCTTATTTCCGAAATTAATGAACAAACTTTGGGTTACAACGACAAGGTTGAGTTTTATGTTGACAGATTGGCTTATGGCATCGCCAGAATTGCCGCCTCTTTCTATCCTAAGCCGGTTATAGTCCGCACTTCTGATTTTAAGAGTAATGAATATTCTAGTTTGCTAGGAGGAAAGATTTTTGAACCTCACGAAGAAAATCCGATGATTGGTTGGCGGGGCGCTTCACGCTATAGCGATCCGAAATTTGCTCCGGCTTTTGCATTGGAATGCAGGGCGATTAAAAAGGTCAGAGAAGAGATGGGCTTAACTAATTTAATCGTAATGTTGCCTTTCGTCCGGACTTTAACAGAAGCGAAAAGGACGATTAAAATTATGGAAGACAATGGTCTTCGGCGCGGGAAAAATGTCTTAAAAATTTATCAAATGGTTGAGATTCCTTCTAACGCCATTTTAGCGGAAGATTTCGCCAAACTTTTTGATGGTTTTTCTATCGGTTCTAACGATTTAACCCAGTTGACATTGGGTATTGACCGCGACTCTAAAACGGTTGCCGGAAGTTTTTCGGAATTAAATCCGGCGGTTTTGAGGCTTATCAAAGAAGCTATTGAAAAAGCTCATCGCGCCAAGCCTAGAGTTAAAATAGGCATTTGCGGCCAGGCGCCATCCGATTATCCGGAGATGGTTGAGTTTTTGGTAAAAAATAAAATTGACAGCATATCGTTAAATCCCGATTCAGTTTTAAAAATGATACTTACTGTTTTAGCGACAGAGAAAAAAATAAAAACCGGCAGCAAGAGATAAATAATGGGTTCTCTTTTTATCGTTGCCACGCCGATAGGCAATTTAAAAGACATCACTCTAAGAGCGATAGAAACGTTAAAGAGCGTTGATTTTATTTTAGCCGAAGATACTCGTGTCACCAAGAATCTTTTAGCTCATTACGAAATATCAAAACCGATGATCTCTTATCATAAATTTTCCGACCTTAGAAAAATTGAGGAGATTAAAAGTTTGCTGTCTAATGATAAGAATTTGGCGCTGGTAACCGATGCCGGCACGCCGGGTATTTCCGATCCTGGTGAATTTTTAATAAAGAAAATAGTTGATAGTCTCGGAGAAGTTAAAATTATTCCAATTCCTGGTCCTTCGGCGCTTGCCGCGGCCGTTTCTGTTTGCGGCTTCACAGGCGGCGAATTTTTGTTTATGGGCTTTCCTCCGCCAAAGAAAAGGAGGAAATTTTTTGAAAAAATAAAAAATTATGATTGCCAGGTTGTTTTATACGAATCGCCTTATAAAATTATAAAAACATTGAAAGAACTGAGCGGGTTCGTCGGCGGCAACAGGGAGATATTTATAGCGAAAGAAATAACAAAAATTTTTGAAAAATTTTATCGCGGCACGATTAGCGAAGTTTTAAATGAATTAGAGGTCAATCAAAAAGATGTAAAAGGAGAATATGTTCTGATTGTAAACGCGGAAATAAATTGATTAATTAGAGCTGTTAATTTAATTATTTGCGTCTAATCTTAAAAATGATAGTATTTAGGCAGATATTTAAAATCCGTCTTCGCTATTTGGCGGATGGCGGAAAAAAGGTGCGAAAATAATGGAAAATACAACCGAAGAATGGCGGTTATCAAGATTGTTTAAGGTGGTCAATTCCGGTAAGACGAAAGAGCTTAATCCCTTGCGTTTATCTTCAGAATACAACGCTTTGCTTCATGAGTTTGCTTTTCAATCAGAAAGGTTGCTGGCGCATAATTATTTTCCTGGTTTTGGCATTTTCCCTTCGGCCGATCCCAAAGATAATTTTTATAATCAGATTTGGTCGCGGGATTTTGCTCATGCCGCGGCAAATTATTTTATCGCCAATAAGCCGGAGGCGGTTGAGGATTCTCTTAAAACGATTTTTTCTTACCAAAGAGCTGACGGCGCATTACCTCTAAAAGTAGAAAGAGAATATATGCTCATAAAACTTGCGCCAGGATTGCGTTGGCTTTCCAAACAACTTTTTATTTTTATAGAAAACGTAATTAAGAGAAGAAAAGAGCGTCCCGTTTACGAGGGACAAGATTTTTTGAATGCCGAAGACACGGTTCCCGCTATAATCATTGCCATTGGAGAATTTTTTATCGCGTCTTCCAAAGGAAAGGAATTTGCCAAAATAAATTTTGCTAAAATTCAAAAAGCCGTTAATTATTTTGAGCGTAAAGTTGATAAAGCCGACAGTTTGGTTTTATCTCAACGGAAGAATGTTGATTGGGCTGACAGCATTAAGCGCGGCGGGAAGCTCGGAGGAATTAACATATTATGGGCTAGAGCGTTGAAACTTATGAGTTTCATCTCGCTTCAACTTGACAAAAAAGAGGAAGCCGAATTTTACCGCGAAAAATTTATAAAGACGAAAAAAAGTATTCTGGAAAAATTATACAATCGTGAAGGAGCTTATTTTAGGGCCGAGGCGGGATTGGACAGGATAGATGCCGCCGCTTCCGTTTTCGGTTCACTTTACTTGTTGAGCGCTGAGGAATGCGCGAGAGTCCAAAAAACTTTTAGCGATCGGTTGAAGACAGTTTCGGGATTGAAAAATTTTTCTCCGCCTTATCCCAAAAATCAACTGATGAAGCTTTTGAAGATAATCGGCAATCAGGAATACCACAATCTTTACATTTGGCCCTGGCTGACTTGTCAAAATATTCAAGTTAAGATAAAGATATCCGTCAACCATCCGGATAATTTAGTCAGGTCGCAATACCAAAAAGAGGCGATTGCCGATCTCTTGGGAAATATAAATCTTTTTAAAGAAGCGGGTGGCGCTTACGAGATATTTAACCCTTATAATTCCAGGCCGGCAATCGGGAAATTATATAAACCGCCTAAAAATTTTATGGGGAATCTTGTTTCTTGCTTGAGCGCTTATCAGAGAATTAAAGAATTGGGTTGGATTTAAAATATTATTTAAAATTTAAAGCAGGGCTTACGCGCCCTGCTTTTTTCTAATAAAGTAATCTATTTTATTTTTTGTTTTTTTAAACGCTTCATCGGCGCTAAGGTTTGTTGTGTCTATAATGACATCAAAGTGCTTGTCGGCAAGATAATCTTCTATGCCATATAGCTTACGATAGCGCTCTTTTTCTGTTTTCATCCTTTGGCGCGCCTCTTTTTTTATGATGTTAATATTTTTTTCTTGGTTTTCCGGCCTTTTCGCCAGCCGGTTTGCTAATTCTGAAAGTGATGCTGTAATTTTTACGTTGATCTTAATTTTATTGGAACCGCAATCTAAAAACGGCGCCATTCTGCCCTCAACGACAAGATTGTCGCTTTCCATCATTAATTTTTCCTGTCGCGCGTCTATCTCTTTTTCTATCGCCGGATTAGCCTTTATTTCTTCATAAAATTCATTAATTGTTTTCCCTTCTTTTTGCGCCATCTCTTTAAAGATGCCGCCTGTATAATGATATTTATATCCAAGATTTTCGGCCAATCTTTTTCCAATTGTTGTTTTTCCGCATCCGACCGAACCGCTTATCGCAATTATAGCCACAAACCCTCCTTTTGGTTTTTAAGTTGCTATTTTATTTATAACTTTAAATAACGCCTTAGGTCAAGCTTATAAAAATTGACTTGATATTTTGTTTTGATTATCCTTGATTTAGAATTTTAAAAATAAAATGCCTCGCCGTTATAAAGCGTGGCTGAAAGGAAAAAATGAAAGTCGTGATCGGCTTAACAGGAAAGCCTTTGGCCGGAAAAGAAACAGTAGGTGGTATCATAATGAAAATTGTCAGCGGCTCGAAATGCCGGGCTGGTTATTTTAAGGATGACTATCTTGAAAATCGGAGAAAGATCGCGAAGTTGACCGCAAGCCGGCAAAGATTTCGCGATGTCCTTGAGGAGACACTCGATCTTTGGAGCATAAATGTTAACAGGGATAATCTTCAGAAAATGTCGCAGGTAATGGTTTCCGAAAACGCTTTTGGCAATAACGCTCTTTCAAACGCGATTTATAATCGTCTTACAAACGACAAGGCGGAAATAGTAATCGCTGACGGAGTCCGTTGGCTGGCTGATGAAGAAATGATAAGAAATATACCCGAAAAAAGAGGATTAATACTTTATATTAAATCAGATTTTAACACTCGTTTTGCTCGCGCTAAAATAAGGCAGCGCGAAGGCGAAGCGGGAATTTCAATTGAAAAATTCCGCGAGCAAGACAATGTTAAAACGGAAATTTTTGTTGAAGAAATAGGCGGTCGGGCCGATTGGATAATTGATAATGGCGGCAGCGTGAGCGAGGCGGAGCTAGAGAATCAGGTTAAATTATTTTTCGCTAAAAAAATATTCCCTTTATTATAACCATAAGGCGGCCATCGGCCGCCTTTTATATTCCATAATAATTAATCTTTTCGCCACTTATTTTAGTCAAATACCCTAGCGTCCATCCTGGCTTTGATCTCTCCAACCAGCATTTTCGCGTGCTTTTCTTCTTCTTCCAGCATTTTTTTAAGTTTGGCGGGATCGTGCTTTGCGTCTACCGCGTCTTTTATATAGTGTTTTTCCAACCTCCAGATTTTATCTAAAGAAGTATGCAGGAGTTTAATTAAATCGTAATTTATGTTTTTCATTATTATTGTGTTGAATTGCGACCTTTATATTAATTTTACTGCTGAGTCTTAAAAACTCCGCAAACAAAACTGCTTAAGCTATTTTTTGTTGTTAGCGACAACGATTAAGAATAATGATGAATAATCCATCCTCCTAAAAATTGGCTTATTAGAATTATAACTACAGCTATAAATAGATGCTCAGCAATCGCATGAACGGGATTAAGCTTTTTAATGTCGGCGATAATATAGCTAAAAATAGCCAGCGCGAATAATCCGTATGCTACGGAAACAATAGCCGCGGTTCGCATCGGCAGGAAAATAACCAATATTATGAATACAAAGGAAACAAAAAATCTGGTCAAGAAATTGGTGGAGCTTGATATCCAGACGTCATGCGTTTTTATTCCTTCGGTTTCTTGGTAAATATGAATACCTAGCATATCGGAGATGTTGTCGGCTAGGGCGATAACGAGCAGGCTGCCGATAATACTTACCTTGGCGTTAACGGATGTGTTGAAGCCGATAATCAAAGCCAGGCTGGTGATAATTGACGAAGTGGCGCCGAAGATATATTTAGTTGCGTTCGGTCTATGTCTGGCATCAAAGCCAAAAACAAAATTTTTAATTTTATTAATCATCGTAAATGGATAATAGTATCAGAAGACATAAAAAACCTTTTACTTCTATTTTAGCGTCAGAAAAACGTTGCCCGGACTTGTGTTAGTTTTAATTGGTCGCAATATGAACTAATAATAAATAATTTAATTTCTGCTCTTGAATTTTATTATAACAAATTATTTATGATTTAAAGCTTATCTCAAAAGAAAAACCCTAGGGAATCCTTAGGGTTTATTTTTATGTTGCTTTGTCTTTTTCGTCAACCGGACCGAGATCTTTTACTGTTCCGGGGACCATTTTAACGACGCCGTTGCTGTAGTATTCATATTCAATTTCGTATAGATGGGTTCTGGGATCTGCTCCTATCGGCGAAGCCAGACATTGCAGCCTGACAACTTTTATGATTTTAGGCTCGCCATCCATTGATGCCTCCTTGGCGGGAATAATAAGCTTTAAAATATATCTGTTTAAATATTAACCCTAATTATATGATTACACAAACTACTCCCCAAAGAAAACGTAGATTGCCGCTCGTATAATATTGTTTGCCGATCCCTGAACGCGGCTTTTCAAATTTTCAAACAAAATAATCTTGCCATTACTCATAATTAGTTCATCTCCTTCAATATATCCCAACTTTATTCCCGAAATATTAAAAATATCGTTACCGCTAAAATAGCCTAACTTATGCGATTCGCGGTCCATTATATCATTATCTTCTATCCATCCTATTTTTACCCCGTTGTCATATACGTCGTTTCCGGATATTTTTATCATATTTAAATTATCCTTTATTATTGGAATTTTGTAAATTTTAGCATTATTTATATTACTTAAAGTCTCAATGCTCCTAATTTAAAAATCATCGACAAATTATTTAAATATGATATATTGTATACAGCATTTAAAAAAACGAAGAAAGGAAGAAAATGATGGAAAAATATAATTTGTTGATTTCCCTGATTTCACTTACGATTTTTTCGTTGCTGTTTATCAAACTTTATAAATGGTCAAAAAGGGACAAGGGAATGCTAACGGTATTTTTAATCAGTGCGACCTTAGCGTTGTCGGGGCTATTATCAAACCAGCTGGTCGGCGCTTTTAATCACGGAAAGATGCCCGTTGATGTAAATAATATTAGCAGCCGTTATAACGACAGCCGATACTACAAGGAAATTCTTGCTCCGGAGCCGGGCGACAAAAAATATGTTCTGGCCGGCAAAAATACTCACTTAAATTTCCTCGGCGATAGATTCATTTATTTTGACCCACCTCCGTTTGATAGGTAGTTGCCATCCACCAAGATTCTGTTAAGCAATCCTAGCTACCAAAGGCTCTGTATGAGTAAAATCTATAGAGCTTTTTTATTCCAAATATAATATATAGTTAG
>JAMDBA010000016.1 GCA_023484365.1 Patescibacteria group bacterium | reverse complement strand
TTCGGCAGCCATATAGTTGACAAAGAAGAATTTTAAGGTTCGCAAAATAATTATCAAATCTAAAAATAACGAGCGGTTTTTTAAATAGAAAAGGTCAAATCTTAATTTTTCTTCAGCGTCGGTAATAGAAGCGCCGTAGCGGTAATTAACTTGCGCCCAACCTGTTATGCCGGGCTTAATCAGGTGCCTTATCCTGTAGTAAGGAACCTTTTTTTCAAGCTCCATCACAAACTCCGGCCGCTCCGGTCGGGGTCCAACAAAAGAAACTTCGCCTTTCATTATATTAATTAACTGAGGAAGCTCGTCTAAATGGGAATATCTTAAAATTTTTCCAAACAAGGTGACCCTTTGGTCGTTTTTTTGCGACCATTGCGGCCCGTCGGTCTCGGCGTTTTTCGTCATTGATCGGAATTTATAAAGATAAAATTCCCGATCTAATTCGCCGACGCGTCTTTGTTTGTAGATAATCGGCCCTTGCGAAGTTATTTTTATAATTAAAGCTATTAAAATTTCAAGCGGTAATAGTGCTATAAATAAAACCAGGGATAAAATAAATTCAAAACTTCGTTTTAAGTTGTCGTAAAATTTTATCCGGCTGCTTAAATTTTCCAAAAACCAGGATTCTTCAATTTCGGCTAATGGCAATTTTTGAAAAATCTCTTCATAAATTTTAGGCAAATCCCAAACCTCTATTCCCATCCCTAAAAGTTCGTAAAAAATAGACGCCCCTTCTTCATCTTTTTTCAAATGAAAAGGAATAACGATTAAATTAATATCATCTTCAATTATTATTTGGTGAATGCGCTTGATTTCTTTATCCTTGAGTCCTTCTTTAAGCCAAACTTTAATTTCGTATCCAAGCTGGGGATTTGATTTTATAAAATCATTAATTTCTTGGGTTGTTTGGCTGTTGCCAAGTAAAGCGATTTTATAAAATGCTTCTCCCGGGACGGAGTAGATGTTATAAAACCGCCGCCATAAAAATTCTATGATAAAAAATACGATAATAAATAGGAATAAAGTGGTTTTGGGCGTGATATGGAAACTAGGAATTGCGTAAAAAAATGACACGCCCAAAAAAGCGTTAACTGCCATTGAAAAGAACAGTATCTTCAAAAATTCGCGATTATTTCTAAGTTTAATCGGATTGTATAAGCCGGCGATATAAAAAATAATTATCCAAACAATAAAAATTATACTGAAGGGGATTAGGTGGTAGTGAATTAATTCACTATAAAAATTAACGCCATAGCGAATTAAAAGCGCCGCAATTAAAGAAATATAAAGCATTAAAATATCGCCCAACAAGAGCAGCCAAAATCTAATTTTAGAAATTATGTTCATATTTTTCTTGCTTTGCTCGCCATCGCGGTCCGCCTTTGCAATTTTTTAGAATCAAACATCTTAAATTTTTGATTCGGATTAAACCTGATATCGGCAATATATTCTTTGTGGAATGGCTTCTTAAACATTATCACCCAAAAGTACTCAACAGCATAGCGCCAGGAAATAACAGCGAATCCTTCTTTGGCAAATCGTCTGGCGGAAGATTCAATTGGCAGTCGGAGAGAAAATTTCACGTCCCCAATTTTATGAAGCCGCACCGCCGTATCCGTTTCTTCGCCGTAAAAATCAAAATGATGGCTGAAGCCGCCAATTTTTAAAAGAGCGTCCCGCCGAACGATGAAGTTGCCTCCCTGGATCATTGAGGTAATTCTAAGCATGTGGCGCATAATTAAGTAAGTAGTATACATCATCAGGTGATAATACTTTATTGCCGGTATCATAAGTTTGGAGGTGTCGTAGAATTTCTGCGGACCGCTAAGGCAAACCAATTCCGGATTTTTAGCAAATTCTTTAATGGCGGTCTTGAGCCAGCCGGAGGGCATTTTGGTGTCGGCGTCAATAAAGCAGACTAATGGCGCTTGCGATTCCAAAAATCCTCGCTGGCGCGCCCGTGGAACGCCCATCACGGGTTCGTTCGCAAGTTTAACATTTGGATAAGCGGAAACTATTTTTTTGGTATTGTCGGAACTATTATTATTGACGACAATTATTTCCGCGGGCAAATTTTCCCTGGAAATTTCTTTAAGCACCGAATCCAGACAATTGCCGATATAGTTTTCTTCGTTGTGCGCCGGAATCACAAAGCTAATTTTTGGCTTGGTTACCATTATTTTGATTATAATTTTGGACGATTTAATTGCAAATCTCGGCAACGTCCTTCCTGGTGGCTAAATAATTTAAAACGGTTAAAATGTATAGTATATAAGTTAGATGACTAATCAAAATCAGCCGAAATTTTCCGTTATAATTCCAGCGAGGAACGAAGCCGATATTATCAGAGAGGCTGTTTTGGCGGCCAAAAATCAAGACGTTAATAGTTGCGAAGTTATAGTGGTTGATAACGGCTCATCGGACAAAACGGCCGAGATAGCCAAGGAGGCCGGCGCTAAGGTTGTTTTTGAAAAAACAGAAGGCACTAATTTTGCTCGGCAAAAAGGATTTGAGGAAAGTAAAGGGAAAATAGTCGCTTTTTCGGACGCCGACTGCGTTCCTTCTAGCGATTGGCTTAGCCGGATAGATAAGATTTTACATCAAACCGGCGCCGCGGCGGTGTCTGGTCCTTATGACTTGGGGTTTAAAAATCCTTTTATTAAAGCGATAGACTGGCTTTTGTGGGTTGTGATATTGCCGAGATTGGATAAAATTTTGCCTTTTTTGTTCGGCCGCAAAGCAGGAGTGATTATTGGCGGCAATTTTGCCGCGCCGCGCGAGACTATTGAAAAAATCGGCGGCTTGCCGCTTTTAAAATTTTGGGGAGACGACACGGCGACGGCGATGTTAATTTCCCGGCGAGTGGGAAAGGTGGTTTTTGACCCAGCTTTGCGCATAAAATCATCGCCAAGAAGATATTTAACACACGGCCTTTTTCGCGTGGAAGGCCGTTATTTTTGGACTTATTTTAAATATTATTTTTCCGATTATGATCAAAAAAAATAATGGTAAACATATTTTTTATCCAAAAAGACAAGCGGAATTTTTTGCCGTCACAAAACCAAATAATAAGCTGAAAATAAATTAAATATATTTCTTAAGCATTTGAAATATAAACCCGTTGGGAAATAAAATAATTTTGGCTATGAAAATCATTGTTAAAGTGAAGCCGAACGCAAAAGAAGAAAAATTCGAAGAAATAAATAGTCCGTTAATGGTGGGCGGCCAATTTTTTTCTGGCCGATGTTTTGTCGCGAGCGTTAATAGGCCCGCCAAAGAAGGAGAGGCTAACGAGGCGCTTATCAAATTAGCTGCCAGGTATTTCAAAACATCGCCTTCAAGCGTAAAAATTATCGCAGGCGCCAAGATAAGAAATAAAATCTTAGAGATTGACAAATAATAACAGTTTGTTATTATATTAGTTAGCATTTAGAAATAAGATAAATTTACTGGCCAAGGAGGAAAAAATGGCTGACACACAAAAAGTCTGGGGAATGTTCTCTCAGCAAAAGATGATTGAGCTTAAAAGGAAAACGAAAAAGGGATTTGGCGATCTTCTGGACGAAGTCGTGAGTGTTTTAAGAAACGCCTATGCCTGCTCAAACAGGCCGCATTACGACGCGAGAGACATCATTAACGATCGCGAGGAAAAGATGATCAAGCATTTGAGCCTAAAGCACTGCTCGAAGATGGAAAAACTGGCTGCGTCAGTGTTGCGCGAAGAGGGCTATCTCAAGAAGACGCTGGGAGAGAAGCGCGCCTACGTCATTACGGAAAAAGGGAAAGAAAAATACGACCTTAATTTCCGCGAAAGCGACGGAAAATTGGCTCCGCCCGACGCAGCAGCAGCCGTTCGGTTGGCTCTTGGTTTGAGCGAGTAAATTATTTTTTAAAGCGTTCCTAATGGAGCGCTTTATTTTTTTCTTATTTTTTTTAATAATTAATAAATAACAAATTATTATGGAATTAAAAGAAGAAACTCAAAAATTAAAAGAACTAGAAGAAGAAGCCCGCCTTTTGGGCGGGCGGCTTTGACTTAGCCTCAAAAAACAAAGAAATAGAAAAACTGACCGCCGATTTGAATAATCCGGATTTTTGGAAAGATCGGCAAGTTGCTGATGAAAAATTAAAAAAATTAGGCGAGCTTAAGGATTTAATAAGGCGTTTTGGCGAAATTGAAAATGGGACTAACGAGCTCAAAAATAATTTCAAAGAAGATTTATATTTTGAGACTTTGCGGAAATTTAAAAGCCTGGAATTAGAGAATATTTTTACCGGCCGTTACGATAAACAGCCGGCGACAATTTCGATTTTTCCCGGCGCCGGCGGCGAAGATGCCGAAGATTGGGCGAAGATGCTTTTTGAAATGTATGGAAAATACGCCGCAAAGCGCGGCTGGAAAACCAAAACGCTGGACGATAGCCCGAATCATCGCGCGATGGCGATTGAAGGCGACTGGGTTTACGGCTATTTAAAAAATGAAGCCGGTGTCCATCGTTTGGTAAGGATATCTCCTTTTTCGGCTAAAAAGTTGAGGCACACTTCTTTTGCTTTGATTGAAGTTGCGCCAAAGCTTCCCGATATTGAAGAATCAAAAATTAATATTCCCGAAAGCGATCTTAAATGGGATTTTTACCGTTCTTCCGGTCCGGGCGGACAGAATGTTAATAAAGTGGAAACGGCAGTCAGGGGAACCCATATTCCGACCGGCATTACCGTTTCTTCTCAGGCGGAGCGTTCGCAGCTTCAGAACCGTGAAAGAGTTTTGAGTTTGCTTAAAGCGAAACTTTTTCAATTAATGGAAAAAAATCAAACAGAAGAGCTCGGGAATTTAAGAATTAAAGTAAAACCGGAATGGGGCAATCAAATTCGCTCTTACGTCCTAAATCCTTATAAATTAGTTAAGGATCATCGGACGGAAATAGAGACTGCTCAAGTTGATGAAGTTTTGGGCGGAGATTTGGATAAGTTTATAGAGGGAGAAATAGAGATTTTAAAAGGAAAATAGCGCTATAAACGCTACGTATTCGCTTATTTGTGCTATAATTAATAAATACCATTCAATGAAAACCTTACTCGCTCGATTATCTAACGCCTTAAAGAGATCGCTTTATTTTCATTCCTATTTAACCCATATTATACGTTTTATTAAGAGAAAAGATCGTCTCAGCTACGAAGAGGCGAGAGAGCT
>JAMDBA010000076.1 GCA_023484365.1 Patescibacteria group bacterium | reverse complement strand
TATCCTTGACTTATTTCTGTTTCGGCCGGCTGTTCAAAGAAAAGAAATACGAGGATATCGCGCGGTATAACGTCGGCGACTTGCGGGCGACCGCCGAGCTTTACGATTACTGGCAGAAGTATTTTAAGTTTTAGAATCGCTAATTATGGGCTGTAAATTACGAATTAATAAAAAAAGCGGGATATCAGTCCCGCTTTAGAATTATACGCTGTATTGTATCAATCAATGTTTTCCTGTTTTTTAAATTGATTTTTTCTAAATTATTAGCTTCTCTTTTGTTCGCAAGGATTCTTTTAATATCGTCATTGTTAATAAAGGGACAGGGCAATTCTTTGGGGAGTATTCTAAAATATCTCCCGTGTTTTACTCCGAAAAATCCTCCCATTATCAGCTCCTTTTAACTTTTTAATTTTCTGACTAAATTATCGGCCGAAACAGAAATAAGTCAAGGATAAAGAAATATTTTAAGTTTTAGCCGCTAAATTAAAATAAATCTCTGCGGCTTTCGCCCGCAGTTTTATGCGGGCAATAAAAAGCCCGCAGAGAGTAAAATCTTCTGCGGGCAAAGTTTTAATTATTTGCGGATAGCGGCAAAGCGAAAAAACGGGTACCAGCTGCTTTCAAGGCAGCCCCTCTCTAGGTGGCGGGCACCGAAAGGTTTCCCGTAGAGGACCGCAACGTCATGACGCCTTATGTTCTCCCACACCGAACCAAGAGCGGCTACAGGAAACTTGCATTGCACTTTATTATACTTAGCTCCGAAAGCAAGTAGCTCGGGTAATTCGGCGGCTCTCAATCCCTGTTTTTCCATTTCCCTGAACACCTCATCCGCTCCGATGTCGCCTCGGTGATTAAAATGAAGTAGGATAATCTCTATTTCCGCCTTCCCTTTTCGGCTTGATGGGAAATTATACCCATTGATATTGCCATCATAATGATCATACCTCCCAGCCTTAATAGCCTCTTCAACGCTCAGGTCGTAATTGACTTCAAGAGTGAAAATATTTTTCTCTGCTCCGTGCATATCTTTCTCCTTTTATGTTTTTAATAACTGCTTGTAGTATACAAGATTAAGGAAATTTGTCAAATGATTTCATAACGTGGAATAAATAGTTTTTTGGTTGCCAAATTAAAAAAGACCTATACGGATCCGCCCGCAGTTTTATCCAACCAATAAAAATGCCAGCTATTAAACAGCTGGCATTGTGATAGGTTGGTTTCATTAGTTAGTATTGCTCTACTGATACTACTGGTGTTGTCCGCCATAGGCTTAAGTCGCTTCCGTCGCGGGGTTTTAAAAACATTACCTTGCCGACAGATAAGCACAGAACCCGCGCTCTTTTGAAGCCGATATTTTTTGAATCACGCAAGACCGATATTTCGTTCGGTTTACCAGCGGGAGTCAATTCGTAGACAGCTCCGCTTTGCGTTTTGACTCTTATCTTCTTATTTGAAAATTCTTGCGGTATTCCCGGCGGTTGAACCCCTAATGGTTTTGGCTTTTCGCCTTTCCTATAAGATTTATCTCTCTCAACCCAGCAAAACGCGCAAAAATTACCGTGCTTATTATCTGGGACAAGCGGCCCCCAGTGTTTGAATTCAGAGCCAATTTCTCCACAATCGCTGCAACGAATATCAGGAAAATCACCCAGACAAGTGTCAGGCATGTTATTTTCTCCTTTTATGTTTTCAATAACTGCTTGTAGTATACAAGATTAAGGAAATTTGTCAAATGATTTCATAACGTGGAATAAATAGTTTTTTAGCCGCTAAATTAAAAAAGACCCGTAATTCGGGTCTTTAAAATAGTTTAATCAATCAGTTCAATAATTTCTTCGCAGTATTCCGTATACGGTCTGATGGCGATATAATTTCTGGAAAAAAGGAGTTTCGGGTTGATTGTTTCAATCATCGCCTGGACAGGGGAATGGGTCGCGCAGCGGCAGACAACTCTTGTGTCCATTTTAAGTTTTTTAACCGCTTCAAGATACGGGCAAAAATCATAACTTCTCCAGACTATCTTTTTTTCGGTTTTTTCTATTATCGGCACTTCTTCCGGTTTTAGTTTCATATATTCAAAAAGGACTAGCTGGAACGCTTTTTCAACATCTGTCCCTTTCAGGTTAAGGCTGTTTTTATGTTCGTTGAACCAGGTCATCCTTCTTTTGGTGATTTCTTCCGCCCATTCTTCTAAAGCTTTTTCTAAACCGATTTCTTTGCTTCTTTTAATGACTTTTTTAAGGGCGTCGGTATATAAAGGAACTTTCGCCGCCTCATTCGCTCTTATTTCCACCATTTTCCCTCCCTTTGTAGTTTTTGTGTTCTGTTTTATTTATAACTCCAAATGAGGTTCTTAGTCAATTTTTTCGCCAGCATTTAACGCGCAAGGTCTTGATATTCCGTAGCCACAAACCTCGCCTTTCAGGGCGGCTGTTGATATTTTTTCAGATAGCTTTATATTTAAATCAAAGGTCATAACAAAGTAAAAAAGATAATACATAAAAGAAAAATTTTAAAAGAAAAGGTCTAATAATTAATATAAAATAAATCAAAATGAAAAATTTTAATGGGCGAGGAGGAGGGCTTTGAAAATAAAATGCTAAATAAAATAAAAAACGGGGCCACAACCCCGTTTTTGGTTGTTTGCGATATTCGTATAAATTCGTAGTTTTGCGTCGGCGAATCCTTTGACAGTTTTGTTTTTATCGGCTATACTGTTATAATAATTTTAATGTTAAAAAAGAGGACAAAACAAAATATCATTAAAGAGCACAGCCGGCACGAAAAGGACACCGGTTCGGCTGAAGTCCAGGTCGCTATTTTAAGCCGTCAGATTGACGAGCTTACCAAGCATCTCAAGAAAAATCCCAAGGACAATCACTCTCGCCGGGGGCTTTTAAAAATGGTCAGTCACCGCCGGAGGCTCTTGGGCTATCTTAAGGGCAGCGACGTTAAGGCTTACGAAAAGCTTATTAAAAAACTGGATCTTAAAAAATGATTTCCAAAAAAGAAATACATCCGGCTCAACGCGTCGGTATTTTTATTGACGTCCAAAACCTTTACCATTCGGCTAAAAACCTTTACCAAGGGCGTGTTAATTACAATATCTTAATAGACCATCTCCTTCAGGGGAGGGTTTTGATCCGTTCGGTGGCCTACGTCGTCAAAAGCGAAACGGCTGCCGGCGAAGCGTCTTTCTTTGACGCTTTGGAAAAGGCCGGCTTACAGCTTCGCGTAAAAGATCTTCAGGTTTACGCGGGAGGATTCAAGAAGGGTGATTGGGACGTCGGGATGGCCGTTGACGCCATCAGGATGGCCGGATTTCTGGATACGGTCATACTTGTTACCGGCGATGGCGACTTCCTTCCTCTGGTTGATTATTTGAAATGGGGAGTGGGACGATTTGTTGAGGTGGCGGCTTTTAAGCGCACTGCTTCGGCCAAACTTCAGGAAGCGGCAGATAATTTTATTGATATAGAAAAGATACCAAAAGTCATAATAAGAAAAAAAGAAATAAAATAAAAAAATAAATTTATGGATAAAAACAAAAAAATATACAAAACAATGGTCGCGGGCAGAGAGTTAACTTTAGAATTTTTTTATTTAGCCCAGCAAGCCAACGGCAGCGTTCTGGCAAAATACGGCAATACGGCTGTTTTGGCGACGGCGGTTATGGATAAGTCTGACGGGGACGGCGATTATTTGCCGTTGAGGGTTGAGTATGAAGAAAAATTTTACGCCGCCGGGAAAATTTTGGGCAGCCGGTTTTTACGGCGCGAAAGCCGCGCTTCCGACGAGGCGGTCTTATCGGGCCGACTGGTAGATAGGACTATCCGGCCGCTTTTTGATCAAAGAATAAGGCGGGATATTCAGGTGGTAACAACGGTTTTAGCTTACGATGAAAAAAATGATCCGGATTTCTTGAGTCTTTTAGGGGCTTCAACCGCTTTGGCTGTTTCGGATATACCTTGGCATGGACCGGCCGCCGGTATCAAAGTCGCCAAAATAAAAGACAATTACGTAGTTAATCCTTCAGAAGAAGAGCTTAAAGGCGAAGGAGTGGTTTTTGAAACTTTTGCCGCTGGCCCGAAGGAAAAAATAAGTATGATTGAGCTTAAGGGAAACGAGGCGCAGGAAAAAGAAATTATGGAGGCGTTTAAAATCGCGCAAAAAGAAATTGACGCTTTGGTTGATCTGCAAAATAAAATCGTTTCCGAAATAGGAAAGGAAAAATCTGAAGTTAAATTAGCCGAAGCGGATGCCGAGATTAAAAAAGCGGTTGAAGAATTTTTAGCGCCCAAACTTGAAGGGGCGGTTTATCAGAAAAACAAAGCTGACCATTACGGCAAGTTAGATGCTCTTCAAAACGAACTTTTAGAGCATTTGAAAAACACATTGTTTGCCGGCGAAAAAGAAAAGTATTTAAACAAGGATATTATTGTCAGTTTGTTTGATGAATTTATTAACCAGCTCGTCCATAAAAATGCCATTGAAAAGGAGATGCGTCCCGACGGCCGGAAAATGGACCAGGTCCGTGATCTTTCGGCAGAAGTGGGGGTTTTAACTAGGGTTCACGGCTCGGCGTTGTTTAACCGCGGTGAAACCCAGGCGTTGGCGATTACTACGTTAGCGGCGCCAGGTTCCGAGCAATTAATAAATACAATGAGGACTGATGGCAAAAAGAGGTTTTTGCTTCATTACGATTTTCCGCCTTATTCTGTGGGTGAAATCGGTTCATTCCGGGGCCCGGGACGGCGCGAATTAGGGCATGGCGCGCTGGCGGAAAAAGCTTTGACGCCGATGATACCGTCCGTTGAAGAATTCCCTTATGTTATCCGCTTAGTTTCAGAAATACTCGGCTCCAACGGCTCGTCTTCAATGGCGACGGTTTGTTCCGGCTCGCTTTCGCTGATGGACGCGGGCGTGCCGATTAAAAAACCGGTCGGGGGTATTGCGATGGGATTAATGATTGATGATGAGGGTAAGAACTATAAAATTTTAACCGATATTCAGGGGCCGGAAGACCATCATGGCGATATGGATTTCAAGGTGGCGGGAACCGAAGACGGGGTAAATGCCGTCCAGTTAGATGTTAAATTTATGGGTTTGAGCTTTGAGATTATTGAGAAAACTTTAGCGCAGGCTAAAAAAGCCCGCTTGGAGATTTTAGGATTTATGAAGACTATTATCGCTTCTCCCCGGCCGCAGCTTTCTTCTTTCGCTCCTTCAATAATAAGTTTTAAGATTAATCCGGAAAGAATTGGCGAAGTAATCGGTCCCGGCGGAAAGAACATTAATTCTTTGATTGAGAGGACCGGTGTTTTGGGAATAAATATTGAAGACGACGGCAGCGTTTTTGTTTCGGCTGACAAAAAAGAAAAAGCCGAAGCGGCCGCAAACGAAATAAAGCAGGCGGTCAGAGATTTTAAGGTGGGCGAAATGGTGGAGGGAACAATCATAAAAATACTGGAATTTGGCGCTATAGTTGATTTGGGCGGAGGCAGAGACGGGATGATTCATGTTTCCGAGCTTAAGGAGGGATTTGTCAAAAAAGTTGAAGACGTTGTTAAGGTCGGGGATTTTGTCAGGGCAAAAGTAATAAGGGTTGAACCGGACAGAATAGGTCTTTCTCTAAAGCAGGTTTAATAGCTTAATGCCGGGCGATTAAAAGGCTCTCGTAAGAGAGTCTTTTTGTTTATGTGATGAAAATAATTAAAACTTATCAAGCAGTCTTTTTTAAAAGTTCCTGCCAAAATATTGCCACGAAAGAGATGGCGAACACGAACAGCAACTGATAGAAGCTCAGAGGAACTAATTTTAAGAAAGAACTAATGACCGGTGAGCTGATAACAACCAAAAAGAAAATTAAAGCGCCGACAGCCCAGATGTTGATTATCTTGTTTTTGAAAACTCCTATTTTAAACACCGATTCATAGTCGCTTCTGGAAACAAACGCCAAAAGTATGGTGCCTATCATCCACGCGGCGAAGGCATAAGCATTGGCGGTCTGTGGCGTCCGCCCGGCAAATAAGGCTGATAAGTAAACAAAGGTTACCGAAGCGAAAAGGCTTAATGCCGAGAAAGCGATGCTTTTCAGAATAAATGAATCAAAAAACTTATTATAACGAGAAAGGAAAGACGGGCTGTAAATTTCATTTTCTGGCGGCTCATAAACGAAGCCGGCCGAAGCGACTAAATCCATAAAAAGCTCCAAAACTATTATTTGGATAGGTTCAAGCGGAAACGGGACATTGGCAATAACCGCCACCAAAAATATCATTATTAGCGCTATTTTCACGGAAAGGTAGTATTTAGTTCCTTTTTTAAGATTCTCAAAAAATTTTCTTCCTTCAAATATTCCCTGACCTATAGTTGCGAAATTATCATCACCTAAAACAACATCAGCGGCTTCTTTTGCGGCGTCGGTTCCTTTTATTCCCATCGCTATTCCTATGTTTGCGGCTTTAAGAGCCAAAGCGTCATTAACGCCGTCGCCGGTCACGGCAACCACTTCACCGTTATTTTGGAAAGCTTTTACCAACCGATATTTTTCTTCCGGGCTGACGCGGGCAAAAACAGATGTTTCTTTAATCGCTTCTGCTAGATTGGCGTCGGAAAGCCGGTCTATTTCTGCGCCGGTTAAAACTTTTTTAGACGGTATGCCGACTTCCTCGGCGACGAAAGACGCGGTTTTGGGATGGTCGCCGGTAACCATAATATTTCTTACTCCTGCCTGCGAAGCTAGCTGGATCATCGGTTTTACTTCGGGACGGGGAGAATCTTCAATGGATATTAAACCTATGAATTTCAAATCTTTCTCAAGTTTTTCAAAAGGATAATTTTTATGAGAGGGGAGTATCTTTTTGCTGGCAACCGCTATTATTCTTCTGCCTTTTTCGGCTTCCTTTTCAATTTCTTTTTCAATAATTTTATTTTTAGTTCCTATCATTAACAAAATTTCTTCCGGCGCGCCGCTGGATATTAATTCGTAGTGATCATCTAATTTTAAGATTGAAGAGTGTGTTTTTCGGCTGTCGCCAAAAGTCCTCTCTCTGATAATTTTGCCATAGAGATTTTTATCCAAATTAAGATCTGCGGCTTTGCTTAAAATCGCTTTGTCGGTGGGTGATATAGAAATATCGGTCAGGTTATTAATTGCGGACTCAAGAATTGTTGATTTTTTGTTGGGGGGATATAAATATACAACCCGCATTTTATTGTTTGTGATGGTTCCTGTTTTATCGGCCATAATGACCGTGGCATTCCCAAGAGTTTCGGCAGCCTTAATCCTCTTGATGATAAAATTCTTCTGAGATAATTTGTAGGCGCCGAAGCCAAGGATCATTGTAACGATAATAGGTAGTTCTTCCGGGATGACGGCAAAAGCCAGCGCTAAACCCGTTAGAATCATTACCCTTAAGTTTTGCCCTCTTATCAGTCCCAGAACGGGTATAAAAATACTGAAAAATAGCGATAGCCAGACAAGCTTTTTTGCTAATGATTTCATTGCTAGTTGAAGCGGAGTTCTCGGCTCTTTAATATGGCTGGCAAGCAGGGATAGTTTTCCGATTTTGGTGTTTCTGCCGGTCGCAAAAACCCGGGCTTTACCTTCGCCGCTTAAAATCAGTGTTCCGGCATAGATATCTTCGCCAGCCGTCCTTTCCTGCGGAAAAGATTCGCCGGTCAGCTGTGATTCGTCGGTATCAAAACTTATGGCTGAAATTATCTTGCTATCAGCGGCAACGTATGTTCCGGGTAACAGTATTAAAATGTCTCCAGGGACTAATTCTTCAGGCTTTACTTCGGTAATTTCGTTATTCCTCCAAACTTTGGTTTTTGAGGCGGAAATTTTAGAAAGAGATGTTATTGCTTTTTTTGCCTGATATTCCGTGAAAACTTCGGCCATCACCAGAGCAACGATAACTATAAAAATAGTTACGGCGTCCGCCAGATTTCCCCAGACGCTGTAGATTATGCCTATTATCAGAAGCAGCAAAATCATAGGCTCGGTCAGCTCCTCTTTAAAAATCTTCAGGAAGCTTATTTCAACCGGCGGATTGATTACGTTCGGGCCGAATTTTTCCAGCCTTTCTTCAACCTCAATGTCGGATAAGCCGATAATCCGGTCGCTTATTTTTTGTTCTTCAAAATCTTTAATCACTATTATATATTATAACAGAATTAACCAGATTATGTTTCGGTCGGTAATAATACTAAAAAATAGAGCTAAAAAATATAAGCGTTGATAATCTATTGATTCCGGTTCAATTTTCCTTATTTATAGGATAAATAGTTATTCGTATCTTAAAGCCTCAATAGGGCTTTTCTTTGCCGCCTGTCGCGCGGGCATAATACCAAATATAAACCCGATGGCGCTGGAAACTCCAACTCCCAATATGGCGCCTAAATAAGGAAAGACGAATATAAAACCGACACCGTAAAACTTATTAGCGATGAAAGTTATTAAGAAGCTTAATGAAGTTCCGGCTAAAATTCCGATAATACCGCCGGTAACGGTTAAAATAACTGCTTCAATTAAAAATTGCGCCAAGATATCGTGATCTGCGGCGCCCAGCGCTTTTCTCAGCCCTATTTCCCGCGTTCTTTCGGTGACGGAAACCAACATTATATTCATAATACCTATTCCGCCAACGAGAAGTGAGATGGCGGCAACCAGGGACAGAAATATCGTGAAGGCATCGGTAACAGTGCTTAGCGTATTGGCTAAATCTTGCTGCGTTTCAACATGAAAATCGTCTTTTGACGGGTCGGTAATACCGTGATTGCTGCGCAGCAAAAAATTAATATCCTTTACCATTCCGGGCACGGCATCAATTGAAGATGCCTGGACGATAATCCTCTGGAAATATCTGATTCCTAAGACGTATTGCTGGGCGCTTGAATAAGGGACGATAATGGCGTCGTCAAAATTAACAAAAGACGTCTGGTTTTGGCTGCTTAATAGCCCGATTACACGGAAGTTCTTGTTTTTTATTTTAATATTTTGACCGATCGGCGAAGACGGCCCAAAAAGGCTTTGAGAGACGCTTTGTCCGATAACCGCAACCGCGGATTTCTGTAGGACGTCATCATTGGTAAAAAAATTGCCGGCGCTGAGTTCTAGATTAAATATATTTAAAACTCCGGCGCTGCTGCCCAAGAGACTGGCGTTGTAAAAATATGATTGATAAGTGACGGGGATTGAAGTAAAAACAACGGGCACTACATTGACGGCATCAGGAATATTTGATTTTTTTTGCAGGTCTTCGTAATCTTTTTCTTTGAGCGAATCGGTTATAAGGCTGCTGGCGGCAGTTGTTAAGCTGGTTGGCTGCCCGCCGGGAAAAATAAAAACATTTGTCGGACTAAGGGAATTTATTTGTCCTATAATTAGATTTTGAGCGCTTTGGCCAAGCGACATTACTAAAGTTATTGAAGCGATGCCTATAACAATCCCTAAAATCGTCAAAGCTGAACGCGACTTATGCGTTGAAACTCCGGAAACTGCCAAAGAAACAGTGTCTTTAAACCTCATATTATTTTATAAATCCATCTTCGGGGATAAACCGCCGGCGGACGACTTTTTCGTCTTTTTCCACTAATCCGTCTTTTATATGAATTATCCTCTGCGCCGATTCAGCGACGTACATTTCGTGGGTTACCAAAACTATGGTGTTGCCTCTCTCATGGAGATCTTGAATTGATTTCAAAATAATTTCTCCGGATTTGGAATCTAAGCTGCCGGTTGGCTCGTCGGCGAAAATTACTTTTGGCGAATTGGCGAGCGCTCTCGCTATGGCAACTCGTTGTTTTTGACCGCCGGAAAGTTTGACCGACTGGAAATTTTCTCGGTCGCTCAAGCCGACCATCGCAATTAATTTTTTGGCGATAGCTATTCTTTGGGGTTTAGGCATCCCGGAATAAATTAAAGGAGTTTCTACGTTTTCCAAAACCGTCAGGCGGGGCAATAAATTTAGAGCCTGGAAGACAAATCCAATTTCGCTGTTTCTTATATAAGCCAGCTCATCGTCGGAGTATTTACTGATTTCTTTTTCTTCAAAAAAATATTTCCCGCTGGTAGGACGGTCTAAGGCGCCTAAAATCTGAAGGAGCGTTGATTTACCCGCTCCTGAAGGGCCGATGATGGCGACGAACTCGCCTTTTTCAATGGTTAAATTTATTCCTCTCAGCGCCGCTGCTTCATTGCCTTCTTCACTATATATTTTTTTGAGGTTTTCAACTTTAATAAGAGGCATTTTAATCGCCTGAAATTTTATCTCCCAGTTTTAATCCCGAAATAATTTCGGTTCGGCCGTCAGAACCGACTAGTCCGATAGTTACCGGCGTATTTTTGATGGTGCCTTTATTTTCGTCAATCAAAAGCTGGACGAATTTTTGACCATTTTCATCTATGATATCGCGACTCGGGACAAATAAAACATTTTCTTTTTTGCTTACCTGAATATCAACATTGGCAGTAAGACCTGGTAAAATACGGGGATCTTTATTGACGAATTGAAGGGTGGTTTTGTAGGTGGCGACGCCTTCTTGATCTGTTGACGATAAATCGCGGGAAACTATTTTAGCGGCAAAAACGACATCTGGCCCGTAAGCATCCAAAGTGACATAGGCCAGCTCTCCGATTTTTATTTTAGCTATATCCGATTCGGCGATATAAGTTTCTATCTCAAAATTTCCAGCGCCGATAAGGGAGATTTCTGGATCGCCGGCTGTTATAATATCGCCGACATTAGGGACGACTTTGGTGATTGTTCCTGAGAATGGCGCGGTTAAGATAGTTTTATCTAATTGCGATTGATAATAAAGTACATTGGCTTGAGCGGCGGCAAGAGCCCCTTCTTGATTCTGGATTTCTTCAGGAGTGGAGCTGGAAACGGTTAAATCGTATTGATTCTGGTCTTGGGCGACGGTAAGTTTCTGGGAAGTAATTGTCTGGATTTGAGAATTTATTGAGGTGGCGGCGGTGTTAAGATTTGTCTGGCCGGTAGCGATGGCAGTTTGGTAAGCGGTGATATTTGTTGAAGATAAATTAATAGAATTATTGACGGCATCTAAAGCCGTGCTCAAGAAAGATCTGATGTCGGAAATGTAATTAAGCGATTGGTTTAAGGCTGCGTCAATATCGCCATTATTGGGATTGGCTTGGATGCTTTGAATTGAAGAATCCCAGGCGTTAAGGTCGTTTCCGGATAAAATTCTTTCATTAATGATATTAATTTGAGTCTGGGCATTGCTGACCAAGAAAGTTAATTGCGGATTATTAGTGTCGGCGTTAGTAAATAATGGGCTGGCTTGGTTTCTAACGGCGTCGTTGGCTTTGGCATAAGCGTCGTTTAAAACATTAATTGCCTGATCGTAATAGCTGGCGAGATTTTGCTGAGCTTGCTGAAGCTCAAGCTGGGCGATATTTATGTCTTCCTGACGAGATCCTTTTATTAGGGAATCTAAAATTGCCTGCTGGGATTTGACGTTGGCTTTGGCTTGGGCGAGTTGGGCGGCAACGCCGCCGTTATCCAAACTTGCCAGAACCTCTCCTTCGGAAACTTTGTCTCCAACCGCAACATTTAAAGAAGCGAGTCGGCCGCCGTTTTCAAAAGCAAGGTCAATATTTTGGGCCGGTTTTACCGTCCCTGTAACGCTGACAACAGAATCAACTTCTCCTTGTTGGACTTGGGTATATTGCGCGGGAGGTTTTGGATTGCTAAAAATAAGCCATCCGGCAAAAATAATAACAGCTAAAATTATCAGTGACCAAATCCATCTTTTTTTAACAAAATTTAAAAAACCTTTTGAAAATTTTATCATTATAAGTATTATACTCTAATTATATGTTTTTTTGCTAAAGATGACTCATGTTTCCTTGTCGGCTACTTGTAATTTCCCGATATATTTTAATACATGAATTTGCGCATCGGGATAACCCGGTTAGCCCGCTCTTTTATCCGCTATAAATTATATTTGTCGGAGAGCCGGGAATCGAACCCGGTCTACCTGCTCCCAAAGCAGGCGTACTGCCGGTATACTACTCTCCGATAAAATTTAAACAGACATTAAATATAGATATCGTTGTTATGCGCCAACCCGATTTGATAATATCTTATTTTTAAGGTATAAAAATTTTAGGGCTTTGTCTAATAATAATTAGCTTCCCCTCGTAGCTTAATGGATAAAGCAGCGCTCTTCTAAGGCGTTGATGGGGGTTCAATTCCCTCCGAGGGGGCAGGGTATAAAGTAGGCGTAAATTTAATTATTTAATTTTCTTTTCAAAACGTTTCTGGTGCAGAGGGAATTGAACGGCGGAGCAAAAATTTTCACCAGAAAATTTTTATGAGCCGGTACTAAGACAATTTTTTTGCGACGGCGAAAAATTTAGTCGCGGGCAATTCCCTCCGAGGGAATGATTTATCCTATATATTAATTTGATTTGTGCCGCGGGAGGGAATTGAACCCCCGACGCAAGGTTCTTCAGACCTTCGCTCTACCACTGAGCTACCGCGGCTTTGTTTTGTTTAATATAAAGATAAACAAAGAAAATAGATATTGCAAGATAAATAATTTCAAATTTCTAATCATCAAACGTAGTTTATCGGACTCAAACTTAGGGAAATTTATTTTTTAAAAAACAAAAAAGTTCCCGGATTTTTAGTTTTTATTTGTAGCTTTTAACTTTCTTATCCTAAATTCTTGTTGCTAATATATATTTTATTTTAGTTTCAAATTTATTCTTTGCTCAGAAGGCTTTATTTCTTCAATAATGAATTCTTTTTGTTCGCCAACAGTCAGCTGTTTTTTCATTTCATCGGAATTAGTGAAAGCTGTTACTGGCACAAGACCCTGAACGTCGTGAGGCAGGTTAACAAGGGCGCCGAAGGAACTTATTTTGTAGATTGTGCCATCAATCGTTTGCCCGGCTTTAAATTTGTCGCCAATTTTTTCCCAAGGATTTTCTTTAAGCGCTTTAAGAGAAAGGAATATTTTATTGCTTCTAATATCAATTATTTTTGCTTCTAAAGTTTCACCGATTTTAACGGCTTCTTTCGGGTGGCCTATGAATTTATAAGCGATTTCGGAATTATAGATTAATCCTTCTATCTGCGGGTTGTCGGCAAAGTGGACAAAAATCCCGAAGTCGGTCAGGCTGGAAACGATAACTTTAATAATTTGTCCTATCTGGTACTTGGAAATCGCTTCAGAAGTGTTTTCGTTAAGAGTTTCTTTTTCAGAAACAATCGCTTTTTGGCTGTGCGGGTTAATGCTGATTATTTTTACGCTTAGTTCTTTGCCGACAAAATTTTTAAGGTTATCGGTTAATTTCTGCCAGTCTTCCTGGGAAATATTTTCGCTGACTTTCTGATAATTTTCCGCTGACAGCTGGGAAACCGGCAAGAAAGCCCGGATTTTATTTAAATTCACAATAAGACCTCCTTTATTGGCGTCTATAACCTTAACCTTGATTGGTTCGCCGTTTTCCTGGAGGTCCTTAATTTCTTGCCAAACCTTCATTTTGTCGGCTTGGGTAAGCGAAAGCTCGGCGTATCCTTCTTCGGTTTCGTTGCCTAAAAACTTAACGTGGGTTTTTTCGCCGGGTTTTAGATTTTTTATAATTTCTTTGGCGTTTTTAAATTCGGCGCCATAAACAACGCCGGTTCCAAATCGCCCCAGATCAAAAAATGCCTGACGGGGGAGTTTTTTAATCAGCTTAGCTTCATAAAGCCGGTTTGTTTGTAAAACACCGAAACTTTGCGGCTGGTTTTTAAAAGCCAGCTCAAAAGCCGAATCGGATTTGTTTTCTTCTTCCTTAATAATCATTAGAAATGATTATAAAAGGGTTTCAAATAAAAAGCAATGGCTAGCAGTCGGAATGCGATAGTTAGCAATCATGATAAAAAATGAATATAGCAAATTTTCATGGGAAGGTTTTTATATTTTTATTATAATTTTAATCCAATCGCTTGAAATAACGCATTTAAAAAGCTAAGCTAAGATTAATATCACAATACAACTTAGATACCTTTAAAATAAATGTTTATATTAAAACCAAATCTAAACCAAAAATTAGAATTTCGCCAAATCAAAGGTCTTTTATTTACGCCAAAGGCGATCTAAGTTGATATACTAGGTATGGACAATGATCCGCAGGACAAGCAAAAAGAATTAGAGGAAACGCTTAAAAGAATCAGGGAGGAAAGCGATGAAAAATCGGCTCAGCAGTTAGCCGATCAGCTTGGCTTGCCCTACAGCGATCTCCGCCAAACGGCGATAATGGTTGATGCCTTAAAACTTATCCCCGAAGATAAGGCGCATTCCGGAAAAATAGCGGCCATCCAGATAAACGCCGGCCAAGTGGCTTTAATTGTTTTAGACCCCCGCGCTCCAGAGGCAAAGCAAATAATTGACGACCTTAACAGGGTTTATAAGTTGAAGGTTTTTGTTGTCTCCCCAAAAACATTAGAAGAGGCCTGGAGTTTTTACCGGCTTGTTCCCAAAAGAGTAGTCCCGATAACCGGAAAGATAGAAATTGAAAGAGAATATTTTGAAGGGCTTTTAAAAACCCTTGTTAATGTCCAGTCGGCCAGGCAGGAGATTGAGAGTTTTGATTTTAAAAAATTCGCTATCGCGAAATTAGTGCAGATTATTTTGGCGGGCGCTTTGGCAAACCGCGCTTCCGATATTCACACCGAACCGAAAGAAAATTCCGCTACGATAAGGTATCGGATAGACGGCGTCCTTCACGATATAGTCACCGATTTCCCGATGGCTATTTATGACAGCTTGATAACGCGTTTCAAACTTTTGTCTAATATGAAATTAAATATTCACGACCAGGCGCAGGATGGTCGTTTTACTATTATTTTGCCTTCTAAAGAAGTTGAGGTGAGGGTTTCAATTATTCCTTCGGAATTTGGCGAAAGCATAGTAATGAGGATTTTGGATCCCGACGCTATTCAAGTTAAACTCGCGGATTTAGGCTTGCGTCCGGATGATTTAAAGATTGCTGACGAACAGATTCATCGGCCATACGGATTAATATTAAATACTGGTCCAACCGGCTCTGGAAAAACCACTACTCTTTACGCTTTTTTGCGGGCGCTGACCAATCCGGAGATAAAAATAATAACGGTTGAAGATCCGATTGAATATAGAGTGGAGGGCATAGCTCAAACCCAGGTTAATCCTGAAACCGGTTATACATTTGCTAACGGTTTAAGGGCGATTTTAAGGCAGGATCCAGACGTTATCCTGATTGGCGAGGTTCGCGATAAAGAAACCGCCGAAATAGCGCTTCAGTCAGCGCTGACCGGACACATTGTTTTTTCAACGCTTCACACTAACGATGCTGTCGGCGCGGTGCCGCGGCTGCTTGATTTGGGAATAAAGCCGATGACTATCGGGCCGGCGTTAAGTTTGATTATTGCGCAGCGCTTGGTAAGGAAGCTTTGCGTTCATTGCCGAAAGCCTGTTGAGGTAAGCGCAGAATTTAAAGAAAAAGCCGCTAAATTTTTAAATCAGCTCCCGTCGCGGGTTGACCGCGCTCCTTATTCTGAGATAAAGCTTTTTGAGGCCGTTGGTTGCGATAAATGCAATGGCACCGGCTATAAAGGTCGCTTGGGTGTTTTTGAATTTTTCTTGGGCAGTCGCGAGCTTGAAATTTTAATAAGCGATAAATTTTCCGATGTTGACTTGCAAAAATTGGCAAAGAAACAGGAGATGGTCACCCTTCAACAGGATGGTATACTTAAAGCGATTACTGGAATAACGACGCTCCAGGAAGTAGAGGAAAATACCGGTTCTTTAAAATGGGAAGAAAGTAATAATTTCTAATCTGGGGGCGACCACGGGACGTGGCTTTTTGGCCTCTTCTAAATAATTTAAAAGAGATTAGAATAGTTTCGAGGAGAGGTTTCGCCTGAGCCAAACCATCCTAATTTCTAAAAACTATTCCTGCCCTCAGATTAGAAATTATCGCTTTCAAGCTTTCTAAAGGAAGCATAGCATAAAATAAAAAATTTGTCAATATGCCCAGTAATACAACCTCAATATTGAAAAATAGCATGATAATAAAAATCTACATCAAAGAATCAAGATTGTTTCAAACTAAAGGTCATTTTTTTACCGCTGAAATCGGCAATTAAGATTGATATACTAGGCATGGCTAAAAAAATAATAAAAAACACGTCTGAAGACCAGACTGTTGACCAAATTTTAAGACCAACAGCATGGGAAGATTATATTGGCCAGCAAAAAACAAAAAAACATCTTCGGGTTATCATTGAGGCTGCCAAAAAGAGGGGTGAAGCGATGGATCACGTTATTTTTTCTGGTCCGGCTGGACTAGGAAAGACCACTTTAGCTTATTTAACATCCAAAGAACTCGGTTCTTCCGTTAAAGTAACTTCCGGTCCGGCGCTGGAGAAAGTAGGCGATTTGGCGGCGATTTTAACAAATCTTGAGCCGCACGAAATTTTGTTTATTGATGAAGTGCATCGCCTTAATCCCTTGATTGAAGAAGTACTTTATCCGGCGATGGAAAGCCGCAAACTGCATTTGGTTGTCGGCAAGGGTCCAAGCGCCAGAACGCTTTCCTTAGATTTGCCGCCTTTCACTTTGGTGGCGGCAACAACAAGGCTTGATTTGCTCTCTAGTCCTTTAAGGTCGCGATTCGGCGCTATTTTTAACCTTGATTATTATGCTCCCGAAGATATTGAAGCGATAATTTCGCGCTCGGCGAAAATCTTAAATGTCCCGCTTTCGGCTGAAGGCGCCAAAAAATTAGCAAAAGCTTCCCGTGCTACTCCACGGGTAGCTAACAGACTTTTAAAAAGAATAAGAGATTTTGCGGAGGTTAATAATCTCAAAAAAGTTGACGAAGAGGTGGTTCGGAGCGCTCTAGAGCTTATGGAGGTAGACGAGCTTGGCCTTGAGCCGGCTGACAGGCGTCTTTTGACTATTATTATTGAAAAATTCGGCGGCGGACCGGTGGGTATAAATACTTTGGCTGCCGCTTTAAGCGATGAAAAAGGAGTAATTGAAGAAATTTACGAACCGTTTTTAATGAGTTTAGGATTTATTAAAAGGACGTCTGCTGGTCGCGTAGTTTTGCCCGCCGCTTACAAACATCTTAATTTGAAAAATCCGGGCGGGTTGATTTAGCGTTCTAAAAGCAAATGAAAAAATATCAAAGCTCTTCCGCGAGCCAGACTAAAAAATTAGGTTTTAATTTAGCCAAAAGAATCCTTAAAATCAAGCCTTCTAGGAAGGCTGTTGTTTTAGCTTTGAGCGGCAATTTAGGAAGCGGTAAAACTACTTTTATCCAGGGATTCGCCAAGGGTTTGGGCATAAAAAAAAGAATTACCAGCCCTACTTTTTTGCTTATTAAAAGATTCCCGCTAAGACACAAAAACGTCAAGAATGTTTTTCATATTGATGCTTACCGGCTAAAAAAACCGGCGGCTTTGAAAAAGCTGGGTTTCGCTGAAATGACCAACAGTCCTTCAAATATTGTTTTAATAGAGTGGGCGGAGAAAATAAAGCCGATTTTACCTTCAAAAATTATCTGGTTAAAATTTAATTACGGAAAAAAACCAACAGATCGTAAAATAAAAATATTATTATGACCAAAGAAAAAGCAAGAACTCTTTTGCTGATAGACGCCAATTCAATAATTCACCGCTGTTTTCACGCTTTGCCGCCTTTTACTACTTCCGAAAAACAGCCAATCGGCGCAATTTACGGCATGGCGAACGTTTTTTTGAAACTTTGGAAAGAGCGGCCTGATTTCGCCGCGGCGCTTTTTGACCGGCCGGAACCGACTTTCCGGAAAAAAGAATATAAAGAATACAAAGCTCAGCGGCCGGCGGCGCCCAACGAGCTTATTTCGCAGATAATTGAGGCGCATAATTTCTTTCAAAAATTCGGAATTAAAACTTTTGAAATGCCTAGTTTTGAAGCTGATGACTTAATAGCGACACTGGCTTACAAATTCAAAAAAGAGCTGGACTTGAAAATAGTTATCTTAACAGGCGACCGCGACACACTTCAATTAGTTGATGATAATAAAATTGTCGTTGAGGCTTTTAAAAAAGGGGTAAGCGAAACGATAATTTATGACCGCGCGATGGTCAAAGATCAGTATGGCCTGGAGCCGGAACAGCTGATTGATTATAAAGCGATGGTTGGCGATCCATCGGACAACATTAAAGGCGTGCCTGGCGTCGGGCCTAAAACTGCCACGACTTTAATCCAGAAATACGGGACGCTGGATAATGTTTTTTCCCATCTTAAAGACGACCCTAAAATTGAGAAAAAATTAGCTCCTTTTAAAAACGAAGCCGAGCTCTCGCGGCGGCTGGTTGTTTTAAACCACGAGGCGCCTTTGGAAATTAAAAATATTGAAGAGTTAAAAACAAAAGAACCGGAAATTGAAGAATATTTCGGAAAGCTAGGCTTTAAGGCGATTTTGGAAAGGATGAAAAAATCAGAAAAGGATAATGATCGGGGCGAAGCAGATGTGAACAAAGGCGGAAAACAGAAGAGCTTATTTTAGATAGACCAAAAGGCAGAATTGATGTAAATTGAAATTATGGAGAAGATTAATTTTACTCCAAAAGAAGAACCTGTAATTAAAGAAAAAGAAAAGTTTATAAAAGGAAAAAGTTTTGACGAATTAGGAGAACAGATCGGTCTCGTCTACAATTTTTTAAGAGCTTATGATAGTTTGTCTGACGATTCATCGGGTGGTTCGCCCAATGAGTTTAACGAGATTAAAAAAAGCGAAACTGAGTCGCTAAAAAACCTTGACCAATTATCTCTCCAATATTTACGCGAACCATTGGCGGATTTAAATATTGATTTAAATGCCGCGCGCAATGCCGCTCAGCGGCAAAAGGCAATCAATAGCTACAGCAAAGACAGAGCCTCTCTTTTAGAGATTTATGGAGAAGTGTTGAGAGAGGCATTAAAAGTTCAAAAGGAGAAAATTAATAAATTATTTTTGGAATCAATAGGTAATAAGCCGATAGATCCGGAAATCAAGTCGGATCTTGATAAAAAGACAATTAATTTAGGAGGCGAGCTTTCTCCGGAGCAAAAAGAAATTTTAAGAAAAAATTTTCCCAGCGGAAATTTTTTGCTTCATACCGCCAGCGCTAAAAATTCTCTGATGATCATTGAGTCGGGAAAAATTTTAAGCAGTTTAGAGATTGCTAAAGAAAAAAACGTAGAGTGGGGGCATGATGGCGGCGCAGGAATTTCTTTTAATATGAATGACGTTAGAGTTCTAACGGGCGACTCAAAGCACCTCATCGGTTTTTTGGTCGCTCCAGAAACAGCGCTTACGGATAATTATGATTTAGTTGTTCCTTGGAGATCGGCAAAATACGAAGTCAGACTAGTTCCTCGTTCTTACGACAAAGATCTTAATATATCCAAACCGACTCCAAAAGATTGGGGCGTTTATCCAGAAAAAGAAATGCCGATGGTTGATATTAATAAAACTTTTGTCTTTTGCAATGAGTTTGACGCCGATATATTGAAAAAAATTATGGCGGCGAATAAAAAAGAGCCGGCGGGAATAATAACTTATCCGAATAAAGAAATCAGGGTGCGTTCCTGGAAAAAGCCGGTCGGCGATTACGAGGTTGCCGGAAAGTTTATAAAACAGGCGTTTAGAGAAGCGGGCATACATCCTTCTATTGATTGGGCTAAAGATCTCTTTCTTAAGCCTCCCAAAATTGAATATGATACTTATGTTTCCGATGGTAGCGTGAAAAGGGCATTTAAAATAATTAAAAAAGAAGGAAGTCTTTATGTTGAACATCCAAAAAAACCAAGGTTTTTATTTGGTTAAATTTAATTAAATCCTAATTTATAATAGTTAATTACCGGTTTGCTGTTTAGGGGTAAAGATAATAAAATTAAGTTAATGCTAAGGAAATTCAAGAATACTTTTTTGATTTATTTACGGTTGCCCGAAATGAGAATTTTCTGGATTTTCCTGCCGTTATTAATTATTTTAAGCGTTATTAGCGCTTTTTATTTTCCTTTGGTTCTGGCATTTTGGAGCATTGGCATTTTGTTGGTTATTATCGTTATAACTTTTATAAACAGCTTAAGCTTAACCAAGTCAAACCTTGAAGTTCGCCGCGAAAAGCAGCAGCTCCAAAGCGTTATTGGCGGGCTGACTGACGGCGTTATCGCTTACGACCAGAATTTCAAAATTTTAGTTTTCAGCAAGGCGGCTGAAAATATTTTTAATATCAGCGACAAAGAGGCGGTTGGACAGGAATTCTCGCCGCAGGACATCCAAAATCCGAAATATAGTTTGCTGGTAAAAACTCTTTTTCCGGCTCTTGCGCCGATGATGGTTAATCGCTCCGAGCCAGGCGCTTATCCGCAGGTTGTTGATTTGAGTTTTAAAGATCCAGATCTGGAGTTTCGGGTGGCTTCTTCGCCTATTAAAGATCTAAACGGCCAAACGCTCGGTTTCGTCAAAATAGTCCGCGATCAGACCCGCGATGTTCAGCTTTTGAATTCAAAAAGCGAGTTTTTAACAGTCGCTTCGCACCAATTGCGGACACCCCTAACCAGCTTGCGTTGGATATTTGAAAGTTTCAGCAAGGACCAAAGTTTAAGCGAAGACAATAAAAAATTCGCCCAGGATGGACTTGAGCTTTCGGAGAAGATGATCAAAATAGTCAATGACCTTTTGGGCGCCGCAACGCTTGAAGAGGGCCGTTATAATTATAATTTTGAAGAGGCTGACGTTATTGATTTTACGGAAAAAATTTTAAAAGAAGCGGAAGTGCAGGCGAAACAGCTGGGTATCAAAGTTTATTTTGATCGGCCGAGCGCGCCATTGCCTAAGGTTTTAATTGATGTTGAGAAGCTGGGAATGGTTTTTTCTAATCTTTTAAGCAACGCTATTCGTTATAACGTCACTAATGGTGAAGTCACGGTTGGTATTAAGCAATTAGAAGGTCAGCCGTATCTTGAAGTCAGCATCAAAGATACGGGCATCGGCATTTCGGAAGAAGATTTAGGTAAATTATTTACCAAATTTTTCCGAGCCGGAAACGCTGTTGAGACTCAAACAGAAGGAACGGGCTTGGGGCTTTATATCGCCAAAAACATAGTTGAGGCTCATGGAGGAAAAATATGGGCGGAGTCAGAACTTAATCATGGCAGCGTATTTTATTTTACTTTGCCTACCGATCCAAACCTTGTTCCGCGTCGCGAGGCTTCATTTAGCCAATAGATATCGGGATGCCAGAGCTTCCAGAGGTCCAGACAACCGTCAACGACCTGAATAAAAAAATAATTGGGCTTAAAATAACCGGCGCGTGGTTTGATTGGCCGAAAATGATAAAAAAACCCAAGCCTAATGAATTTGAAAAAAATATAAAAAATGAGAAAATTTTATCGGCGCGCAGACGCGCCAAAAATATTCTCATATATTTGAGCGGAGATAAGCTGCTTTTAATTCATCAGAAAATGACAGGTCATTTATTAGTGGGGAAATGGCAAAAAACAAAATCGGGCTGGAAAAGCGAGCTAGACCGTTATTTTGACGAAAAAGTAAACGGCTACATTCATTTAATTTTTTTTCTTAACAATGGTGAAATGCTCGCCCTGTCTGATTTAAGGAAATTTGCCAAGGTTTTATTGGGGCCAAAAAATATCATTGAGCAAATACCGGAATTAAAAAAACTGGGAGTTGAGCCTTTCTCAAAAGAATTTACCCTTGAAAAATTCCGGTCAATCATCAAAAAAGAAAAGAGGAAAATAAAAGCGGTTCTGATGGATCAGGAAAAAATTTCCGGCATCGGCAATATCTATTCAGACGAAATTTTATGGGAAGCCAAAGTTCACCCTTTCCGTGCCGCCAACTCTTTAACTGATTCAGAAACAAAAAGAATTTATTCCGCGATTAGGAAAATACTAACCAAAGCGTTGAGGCTGCGGGGGACTTCAACGAGCGATTTTCGGGACACCGCCGGCCAAAAAGGGAAATTTGGCGATGTTCTAAATGTTTATCGTCGCGAAGGAAAAGCTTGCCCGCGATGCGGCGCGATGATTGAGCGCGCTAAAATGGGCGGCCGGTCGGCTCATTTTTGTCCGGTTTGCCAGAAATTATGATTATTCTTTTAATTGGCCCCGACGACTTTCGTCGTGAAGAAAAAAAGAAGGAAATTGTCGCGGAATACCGAAAGAAGAAGAAATTTTTGAACCTCAAAAACTTTGATTTTGATGATGATAATGTTTCAGAGCTTCAGAATTTTATTATTAATCGTTCTATTTTTGAAGATGCCAAGCTGTCGGTTTTAAAAAATATCTCAATTATTAAGGCTGAAGACAGGAAAAAACATCTTGTTCCTATTTTGAAATTAGCCGCCGCCGACAAATCTAATCATATTTTAATATCTGAAAACGGAACCTTGCCGGCCGATTTGAAATTTTTGCTTAAAAAACCGGTTGTAGTTCAGGAATTTAATTATCTCCCGCCGGCGGATTTTAAGAAATTTATCCAAAAAAAATCTGCCGAAAAAGGATTAAAATTGACTCCGTTCGCCATTGAATTTTTGGCAAGATTGTTCCAAAACGATACTTGGCGGCTGGCAACAGAGCTGGAAAAATTAAGTTTTTTAGAAAATAAAAATTTAGACAAAAAAGATTTGGAATTTCTAAACTCTCAAATGCCGATTGATTTTTGGACTTTGCTTCAAGAGTTAAAGTCCGCTTCTGCTGGCCGGCGTTTGAGCGGCTTAGAAGCGCTTTTAAAGAGCGAAAGCGAAGGAAAAATTTTTAATGTCTTGTCGGCTATTTGGCCGCAAAAGCTGCCGGAATTCGCTAAAATGGATTTGCTTGTAAAATCGGGGAAGCTTGAATACGAAGAAGCGCTGCTGGGAATAATAATTAATAATTAGAGTTTAAAGCAAAATTCAAAATCCCGCCTTTTGGGGCGGGATTGATAGAGCGGGAGGGGTTTATTTAATTTTATTAATTATATCCTTAAATATTTTCGGTTCGTGTTCGGCTAAGTCGGCGAGAATTTTTCTGTCTAATTTAATATTGGCTTTTTTGAGTTTATCAATAAATGAAGAATAGTTTAATCCTTCCTCTCTTACGGCGGAATTTATTTTTACGTTCCAAAGAGCGCGGTAATTTCTTTTCTTTTCTTTGCGTCCCCTGAATGACCGGCTTAAAGCGTGGAGCAGCGCCTCTTTGGCGGCGCGTTCTTTTGATTTTCTATCCCAACGAAAACCTTTGGTAAGCTTTAATACCTTTCTTCTTTTTTTATTTGCGATTGTTCCTCTTTTTACTCTAGTCATTATTTTTTATAAGTGAGTTTTAAGCGGCGTATTTTTTCTTTTGCTCCGGCGTAATTTTTTCGGTTTACTCATTCTGAAATGGTCAACACCCATTGGCCGGCGGATAACTTTGCCGTTTTTGGTTATCCTTATCCTTTTAGTGAAACTTTTGCTTTTTTTTGTTTTCATGATTTTCTAATTTGGATTTGCAAGTCCTGACTTTTCTTTTTTTCTTCATTTAGGACTTTATATTGAAGAGTAATCATTTTTAAAAATTCTGCAAGTTTTTGACGCGCCCATTCTTTATTTCCTTTTTCTCTGCCTCTGAGCCGCATCCTGATTTCTACCGCGCTCCCTTCTTCCATGAATTTCTCTATCTGCCGGGCTTTAACCATAAGATCGTTCTGGGCGGTCTTCGGGCCGATCCAAATTTGTTTCATTTCGGCGCTTTTTTGGGCTAGCCGCTGTTTCTTTAATTCTTTTTCTTTCTGATAGCGGTATTTATCAAAAGCAATAAGCTTAGCAACGGGAGGATTGGCTTTCGGAGCGATTTCTATAAGATCGGTGTT
>JAMDBA010000061.1 GCA_023484365.1 Patescibacteria group bacterium | reverse complement strand
CCACTGTGGGGGAAAGATAATGAAAGTTGGAATCTCACTCCATGGGATGTTATTGAAATGGTTCCTGGAAGCCGGAGTCAGCGAAAGAGGGTGATGAATGTGGATATGAAATACCCAATTTTAGTGCTAAAAAAGAATGGTAAATGGCTTATCGTAGATGGTGTGCATAGACTGGTGAGGGCGTACATCAACGGGCAGAAAACGATACCTGCAAAAATAGTGACCGAAGGGTTGATTGAGAGATATCCGTGGACAAAAGAATCAAAAACGATATGAAATACTATAAACCCGCACGGGACAGACAATAAAGTGTAGAAGTGTCGTGGCGAATAAGACAAAAATCCGTCACAAGTAAATGATATTTATTGGCTTTTCACGCAAAAGAAGAGAGGGAATTATTCCGACCATACAGACAAGGGTGGGGAATGGCTTATATTTGTAGATGTAAAAAATCTAGATGATGCTTGGAATAAAATAAAAAAAGCCGTTGAAGATGGAAAACTTGGCAGTACGGCAAAGGTTGCAACAGCAAAGCAGAATCCAAATGCAGCAAAACAGAATATTAAAGTCATTTGTGTTTATAGCCATGATTGGACTGACGAAAAAGATGTTATGGGTTGTGCGGAATAAAAAAACCAGCCAATTAAATGGCTGGTTACATGGGTATAAATTAGTATGGAGCCGTTTCACCAGAAGATGTTTTGATTCGAGACCGCGTTTCTTCTACGGTAAGTGGCTGGATAACTGACAAGTCTAGGGATATGATGGCGCCATCAGGGACGATCACCCAAACGGGACATCCTTGATTGGCGTAGAACTTTGCTTCCTTATACGTTCCAGCGCCTAATGCGCCGTCACGAAACGGAAGAAAGATCCCGCCTCGGCAGCTTGGAAGGACTTGTTTTATAAAATAATCCATTCCATTGCCAGTTATTTCCTTCCAGCGAGCGTATCCTTCTTGATGACATTTCTGATTAGGATTTTCAATCTCCCAATCGGGAAATGCTTCAGAAATCAGTTGTAATAGACAAGACTCCAAATTAGTATTGTAGGTGTTTACTGGATGACCGAAATAAAGCCGTTTCGGCATTGACTTTCTCCTCTTATTGTGGATTTTAGGTTCTAAGAGTATATTTACAAATAGATAAGGGAAAGTCAATAATAATCCGCGCGACGTTTTTGTCGCGGGATGAGTAATAAAAGTGCCACGGTAAATAAAATTATGGAATACAACAAATTAGTCAGGGATAAAATTCCGGATTACATAAAAAGCAAGGGCGGGGCGCCGATCGTCCATATTGCCAGCGACAAGGAATACTGGGAAAAGCTTAAAGAAAAGTTGCTGGAAGAAACAAAAGAATTTCTGGAAAGCGGGACGATTGAAGAAATAGCGGATATTTACGAGGTGATTGGCGCGATATGCGCTTATAAAAATTTTAACGAAGTAGAGGTTGAGGCGTTTAGGAAGAAAAAGGCGAACGAAAGGGGGGTGTTTAAGAAAAAAATTATCCTTGAGGAGTCGTAAGGATTATTGATATACTTTTAAGGTTATGTTGAAAAATAAAAAGCCAAAAAATATAAGGCTGATTTCGTTAAACAGCTGGGGCGGCAGAGCGCTTTATCCGCTGATGAATTTTTTCCGCCAACACTCGGACAAAGCGGATATTTTTTGCCTGCAGGAAATTTTTGACGCTGATCAAAAAGGGCTAGATAGGCGGCATCCCGACGAGCACGTTCATGGAGATTTATTCAATAAAATATCGGGTGTTTTAACCGATTTTGAGGGTTCTTTCGCTTATTTTGATGATAACCCTTACCGTCAGAGTTTAGCGATTTTCGTGAGGAGAAATTTGCCCATAAAAGAAATTTCTGACTTTGTCGTTTATAAGCCTATTAAGCCGAAAGAAACCGGAAGCGTCGTTATTTCCAGCCGGAAAATCCAGTATTTGGAACTGAGCATTCCCGAAAAATTGACGATAGCTAATTTTCACGGCCTTTGGAACGGCGGCCCGAAAACCGACACGCCGGAACGAATCAGCCAATCAAACCGCGTTAAGGATTTTTTAAACAAAATAAGGGGCAAAAAAATTTTATGCGGCGATTTCAATCTTTTGCCAGAGACAAAATCAATGAAGATTTTAAATAAGGGGATGATTAATTTGATTGATAAAAATAAGATTCCGTCCACGCGGACGATTCTTTACCGGCATTTTGACGATCCTTCCGAGCCAAATTTTGCCGATTATATTTTAATTTCTCCCGATGTGAACGTTGTGAGATTTGAGGTTTTGCCTGATGTTGTCTCGGATCACTCGCCGCTTTATTTGGAATTTAATTAATTAAAAACCTAACCTAAATGGCGGGGAGTTTCATTTTTTTATTTTTTATGGTATAAAAGATTAGAATGATTAATTTTCAGAATGTTTCTAAAATTTACAGTCGTGACGCCGCCGCCTTAAGAGAGGTGACTTTTAAGATTGAGAAGGGCGAGTTTGTTTCGCTTGTCGGCAGGTCCGGCGCGGGCAAATCAACCGCCATAAAGCTTTTAATCGGCGAAGAGAAACCAACTAAAGGGAGGGTTTATTTCAATAGTTACGAAATCAATAAAATGAAAAACAGCGAGCTGCCGGCTTTTCGCCGCCATATCGGCACAATATTTCAGGATTTTCGTCTCTTGCCAAATAAAACAGCGGCTGAAAATATCGCTTTCGCGCTGGAAGTTGCCGGTCGGCCTCAAAGCGAAATAAACGAGCTCGTTCCTCAGGTATTGGATATGGTTGGTTTATCCGCTCGCGGAGTAAATTTCCCAAGCGAACTTTCCGGCGGAGAAAAACAAAGAATTGCCATTGCCAGAGCTCTAATTAACCGACCTGAACTTATTATTGCCGATGAACCGACTGGAAACTTAGATCCGTTTAACACGTGGGAAATTATTAAGCTGCTTTTGAAAATTAATGAGCTGGGCACGACAATAATTTTAGCCACGCATGACAAGGAAATAATTAATAAATTGGAGCGGCGGGTTATTACTTTGGAAAACGGTCTGGTGATTCGGGACGAAGCCCAAGGAAAATATATTTTAGTTTAAATGTTTACAGTAATTTCAAGAATTATTTATTACGGTTTCAAAAATTTTCAGCGTAACAGCTGGCTTTCAATTACCACGATTATCGTTATGGTTTTAGCCCTTTTTGTTTTTCATAGCTTGATTATTTTTCAGGTTATTACTCAAGGGGCGATAAATTCAATCCAGGACAAAATAGATATCAGCGCTTATTTTAAATCTTCTACTCCCGAAGACGAAATTCTAAACATTAAACAGGCGTTAAGCAGTTTGCCGGAAGTTAAAAATATAGACTACGTTTCTCGCGATCAGGCGCTGGCGAATTTTAAAGCGCTTCACCAAAACGATCAGACGATTATTCAAGCGCTAAACGAAGTAAGCAGCAATCCGTTGGAGGCGTCATTGAATATTAAAGCTCAAAATCCTTCGCAATACGCTTCAATAGCCGATTATCTGAATAATCCTAATATCGCTTCATATATTGATACCGTCAGTTATGCCAAAAATCAAACGATAATTGATAGATTGAGAGGCATCATTAGTACTATTTCGCGTTTGGGTTTGTTGTTGACGTTGATTTTAGCGCTAATTGCTATTGCGGTTGCTTTCAACACTGTTCGTTTGGCTATTTATTCAAATCGCGACGAAATTAATATTATGCGTTTAGTCGGAGCTTCTAATATCTTGGTAAGGGGACCGTATGTTGTTGAGGGAATAATTTGCGGCGTTATTGCCGCTGTGGCGAGTATCGTGGTTGCTTGGCCATTTATTTATTTTATCTCGCCTTATCTTTTAAATTTTATCCCAGGGCTTAATTTAATCGGCTATTTTTATTCCAATATTATTCCTCTTGCTCTTTATCAGTTGCTTTTCGGGATTTTCATCGGCGGCCTTTCAAGTTTGATTGCCGTTCAAAGATATCTAAAAAATTAGAATTTAGCAGTTGATTATAAACTTGGCGTTATTGTTTTTGCGTATGTAAAATTAGTTTTTTTAATCAAAATAAAAAATACCCCGCTTCTTCAGTGAAGAAGCGGGGATTTACTATTTGAACCAGATAAACAATCCTGCGGCGAATGCCAAGGCGGCGATTTTTATAGACACCCTATACGCTGTATGAAAAAGGCGTTTTTTCGAGTCTACCGTCATCGCGCTGACTAAGCCGCTGCCGAGAAACACGTACATCAGGATATTTCCGATCATTTTGCCTCCTTGTTTTTAAATAGCTATTTTATAATGTTAGCATAAAATATTAAGATTGTCAAGTTTATCTCTCGTATTTTTAAATCAAACTTAATTTTCTGATAAATTAATAATAACGAGCGAATAAGGGTTTATTGCTGAAGCAATGCTTCTATTGAAAAGGCGGATAGCGAAATACTGGCATGAGTTAATTAATTAGTTTGACAGACGATTGATTTTATATGTATGTTTAAAATAGCAATTAACATTTAAATATTAAAAGGAGGTGTCCTGTGGACGCTAAGAAAGACTTAGGTAAGGTTTGCTTTATTTTCTCCGGTGGTGGCGCTAAGGGCGCCGTTCAGGCCGGACAACTACAAGCTTTGGTTGAAAACGGGATTCTTGCGTCGTATTTCATTGCGGTGTCCGTCGGCAGCCTTAACGGCAGTAAGCTGGCCGAATCAATAAAGACCATTAGTAAGGATGATTTTGCCAATGCTGTGGGTATTCTAAAAAATATCTGGCTCAACGATATAGATTCAAGGAAAAAGATTTATAATCTCAGCAGTAAGATCGGCATAGCGCTTTTTAAAGAACCTTCGCTTTTTGATCCGGCGCCTCTTGCAAATCTGATACATTCTTTAAACGGCGACGCGATTGTAAGATCTCCTATAAGGCTGGATGTTGTTGTATCGCGCTTAGGCTCGGCGTACGAAGAGGTTTTTAGCAACACTTCGTCCGATCCGGAGATATTAAAAGAAGCGGTGTTAGCTTCTGCTTCTATTCCCGGGCTTTTCCCGCTGGTTGAAATAAGCGGTAAAAAATACTTTGACGGCGCAATGACGGCTCCCTTGCCGGTTTATCTTGCCGCTAAAGCCGGTTATAATACGGTTTTTGTCTTGCGGACCGACGCGCCGCCAGTGGCAAGCAATTCAAATCCTACTCCGAAAGTTAAAAACTGGAGAGAGGGACTGACTCTTTCTAGCGATTCTTCGCGGAACAAAATTGAGGTGATGGAGTTTAATTGGGCCGAAAATATCAATAAGAACCTTGAGGTTCTTGATGGTTTGGAAGAGAAGGTGATAGGTCAAGTCTCTGCCGACCAGAAAGCCGCCATCTCCAAAATATTTGAAGAAGAAAAAATAAAATTCAGATTTTACAATAAAACGCGCCTGAACATCATTTCGCTTTATCCAAAAAAGTTGCCGGCATCCATTAGGGCATTTACTTTTTCAAAAGAGGATATCGCCAAGGCGATTGAGATTGGCTATAAAGACGCTCTGGAACAACTTAATGAAAACGGAATCGTTTAGTTAAAAATTTACCCCCGACGTAATGTCGGGGGCTTTTCTTATTTATTCTTTTTTA
>JAMDBA010000010.1 GCA_023484365.1 Patescibacteria group bacterium | reverse complement strand
GCCGAAATAAGAAGAAGCCGCCAGCTCCTGCTGGTGGAGCTTCACTTTTTGAGTTTTAATTATTTGAATTTGTTTGAGATTTCGAGCTTCGGATTTAGGATTTATAACACAGGATATAGGAGTTTCCTCCAGAGGATGATCCGCCTTCGGCGGAAGGATTTAGGATTTATAACACAGGATACAGAAACTAGAATTTAGGCTAAAAATTCTATTCCAACTTTGCGCTGGAATCAACTTCAGCGCTAAATCCTATATTATAAATTCTATATTCTACTCTACACTTCCTCTTTTAACCGATAACTAAAAGCTTCCGCCAAGTGTTCGGCTTTTACTTTCGGGCTTTCTTCTAAATCGGCGATTGTTTGAGCGGTTTTCAATAAACGATAATAACCGCGGGGAGAAAGCCATTTTTTATCCAAAGTTTCTAAAAATTTTCCCGCTTCGGCGTCAAAATTAATAATTTCCTCGCATTGCTTAGAACTCATCTCCGAATTTGTTTTTATTTTAAGATTTTTATTTTTAAATCGCTCCGCCTGGATTTCGCGCGCCACTTTGACTTTTTTCCTTAATTTATCGCTTTCGCTTTCCGTTTTTTTATTTTTTCTAAGTTCGGAAACTTTAACCCTGTCAACCCTAATTTGTAAATCAATCCTGTCTAAAAGCGGCCCGGAAATTTTTTTCTGATAGCGGATAACGTCGTAAGCGGAACAGGTGCATTTATGCTCCGGATCGCCGTAATATCCGCAAGGGCAGGGGTTCATTGCCGCCACCAGCGTGAACTTGGCCGGAAATTTTAAAGAACCTTTTACGCGCGTTACCTGAACAAAGCCTGCTTCCAGCGGCTGACGAAGCGCCTCTAATAAATCACGACGAAACTCCGGCAGTTCGTCTAAAAATAAAATTCCGCGGTGCGCCAGACTAATTTCGCCCGGCTTAGGATCAGAGCCGCCGCCCACCAAAGCGACAGGAGAAGAAGTCTGGTGCGGCGCGCGGTAAGGCCTTTTGGTTATCAGCCCCTGGCTTTGGATTCCGGCGGCGCTGTAAATTTTGGTTATTTCAATTGATTCCTCTAAAGTCAACGGCGCTAAAATAGAAATTAAAGCCTGCGCCAGCAAACTTTTGCCGACTCCCGGAGAGCCGACCATCAGTAGATTATGTCCGCCGGCGGCGGCAATAGCCATCGCCCTTTTGGCGTTTTCCTGTCCTTTTATTTCGGAAAAATCAACGCCTTCAAAATTTTCAAAATCTAGCGGCTCAAACCGCGCCGGCTCTATAAAAATCATTTCCTCAAGATATTCCACGGCGTCTTTCAAATTTTTTACCGGAATTATTTTTAAATTTTTAATAACGGCGGCTTCGGCGGCATTTTCTTCGGGAAGAAACAAGTATTTAAAATTCTTTTCGGCTGCCATCTGGGCAACATTCAGCGCGCCGCTTACCGGCCGCAAAACCCCGTCAAGCGCCAGTTCGCCTAAAAATATTTTACTGGCAAAATCAAATTTAGAAACCTGACCGCTCGCCAAAAGATAACCCAGGGCGATAGCCAAATCGTATTGAGAGCCGTTTTTCTTAATGTCGGCAGGCGCCAGATTGACAGTAATCCTCCGGTTGTCGCGGTTAGGCGATTTAAAGCCGGAATTTTTAAGAGCCGAATTGACTCTTTCGCGCGCTTCGTTTAAAGATTTATCAGCCAAGCCAACAATATTAAAACTATGAAGGCCGACGTTTAAATCAACCTCCACTTCAATTAATTTAGCGGTGATGCCTTCAAGTTCGGCCGAATAAACTTTGGCCAATCTCGCCATGATATTTTATTATTTATTTTTCTTCGGCTTTGCAGTGCTGACAAAGGCGTGATTCGGGAGCAGCATCTAAAACTTTTTCGGATATATCCATTCCGCATTTTTTGCAGATACCGTATTGCTTCTCGGCTATATCATTCAACGCTAAATCAATCTCGCTTATCCTTTTTTTTAAATCGTAATCAATACCCCCTTGCGTTGCCGTTTCTTCCGCTTCATCGGTTTCTTCGTCAAAATGATCAACATCGTCGCCGTAGTCTTCTTCCGATTCGCCTTTTTTTATTTCCGCCAAAAGCCGCTCTTTTTCTTCTTCCAGCTTTTTTTGATATTTTTTTATTTTTTCTTCGCTAATCATAATTACATATTATAAGATACATTTTAAAAAGCAACACGTCTATCTAATCAATTGCTTAGAAGCCGTTAGAACCTAAATTATTGACATCTCAACCCTTGTTTTATAGTATCTCTGTAGGATTTTAAAAGGAGAAAAGGAGAAAATATGAGCATCGTAAAGAAAGGTGCGGCAAGAACAAATCCTGTCCCTAAAAAGCTGCCGGATGCTAGCCGATATTTCAAAAAGGAAGAACCAATAAGCAGAATAAAAAAATTAGAAAATGGTTACAGGGTGTATTATATGACAGTTAACACTCATTTCAACGAAAGCGATAGCGGAGAGTCGTATCTTGAGCCCATGGAGCGACACGTTGATTGTTTATATGAAAAAATCACAGGACATTATCTGATTTGCTTAATAGAATATTATGGTTTAGACAAGCATGAAAGGCATCTAGCTATCATTGACGACGCCTCTAGAAAAACAGTTCTTAAACGGTGCATGGAAGAAATCAAAAAAAATTTCTTCTAGTAGCCTATAGCCGAGGGACACTTCGGCTTTTTTCTTTCTTAAGACAAACAAAGCATCCAATTCACTCTAAACCCTAACCCCCCGGCCTCTCCGATGCTTTGCTCTATCCTGCTCCAAACCTTGAAAGAGATTATAGCCTAAATTATTGACATAATTATATTGGTTTGTTACATTGTATACAGCAAATTAAAGGAGGTTCTAATGCCTATTAAAAAACTGAATGTTAGATATGTTTGCGAAATTTGCGGGCAAGAATATGATAAACTTAAAGACGCGAAACTTTGCGAGAAAGAGGGATTCGCCGTCCCCGAGTTCAAAAATCACGAGATTGTAGAGATCTTCGGCATAATAGATGATGCTGAAAAATACTCGGAAAGGACTTTTATTGGCGGTCGTAAACTGATACTCAAAAACGGCATGAAAGGGATCGTTCATTGTTCTGTGGATTACTCGAAAGAATCTTATACAAACTACCATTTACTTCCGATCTCATACGCAGTTTTTTTTGAAATTCCAGAAAATCCGCGTTACAGAGGCCTAACCGTGATTTCAAGGGATTATTTACGTAAATCTTTTGTCGAACTGGACAAAAAAACCAACAAAATTATTTGTCCAATTTGTAGTGGCTTATCAATATCCAAAAAGATGGCCAGCTGCGACGTTGTGGATGGCCTGCCTTCAGTTAATGATATTCCAACAAACTATTGCGATAATTGCGGAGCGACATTTTTCAACTCTGACCAAATAACATACATCGAGACAAAGCTGATCAGGACACTCAAGTGGCCTGCCGCCGACACGAAAAAGCTAATCGCAAACGTAAACTTCCGATATCGTTAATGATTTTCTAACCGCTATGCCTAAAGCTTAGCGGTTTTTTTATATACCAAAACACCAAATCAAAACCACAGCCGTAAAGCCGTGGAGTTTTATTTACTGCTCCAAACCTTGGAAGCCGTTAGAACTAAGGCTGTTGACTAATCTATATCTATCCGCTAATCTATTAGCAGCGTTAAATAAAACTAAAAAAGGAGAGAATATGAAAGCGAAAAGAAAAATAAAATTTGGAAGGAAAGCGAAGCGAAGGATAAGCCAATTTGCCTTTTTGGGTGAAATAACAGGTGTAAGCAAAGAGCAGAAAAATAAATTAAAAGCCTGGCTCAAAAAACATAATCATAATATAAATAGCGTACCGCCAGGAATAATTTATAGGCAAAATCCTAACGACAAAATCGGAATAAGAATTTATATTTACGAAAATGAGTACGGCAGAAAAGTCATAACCGCTGAATGCAAATTTTGCGGAAAAAGAATTGATCTGACGGACTAAAGCCTGAAAAAACGAGAATAATTAATGTTAAATAAAAAGTTTCGAACCCCCGGCTCATGGATAGAAAAAAGATTTACCAAAAAAAACGTTGATCGGAAACTTTTTTGGATAATTTTTAAGAAAAGAATCGGCCCGAAGCTGGCAACAAAGCTTTTTGAATTAATTGCCGCCGCCACTGTAAGAAAAAAGCTTAAGTGGAAATACGGCATGGCCGACCCCAGTCCGCTGATGACAACAGTTTATGCCGGCTGCGGTAAAGTTAATCTTATTTTTAGGCGCATAGAAGATCTAGCTGAAGAGAATATTTCTTATTCCTTAACGCTGGAAACGATGGTTGACGCGGAAAGAAAATCTCGCAAGAAAGAATTTTATTACCCAGTAAGTTTAGTGAAAAAATCAACCGGCCATCACTACTATAAGGATTTACTGATATGGATTTATATATTTATAGAAGAATCTCTAAGAAAAAAATAAATTAAAGCATAGCCAAAACGGCTATGCTTTTTTATTCGCTTGGCTTATAAAATTATCTGACGTGGTTGACAATGAATAAATTAGAAATATAATTTTAATCAAATTGGCATTCTTCGGTCGGGTTTGCCAAATTATAAAATAAAAAATAAAATGGAAATAAAACCATTATCAAACCACGTTTTTATAGAGCCACCAGAAGAAAAAAAGATAACGCCGTCGGGAATAATTATTCCCGAAACAGTCGAAAAAGGAAAAACCGCAAAAGCAAAAGCTCTGGCGGTTGGACCGGGAAAAACATCTCCCGAAGGAAAATTAATACCGATGTCCGTTAAGGTCGGCGATATCGTGTTGTTCGAACAATACAAACCTACTGAAATCGAGATTGAAGGAAAAAAATACTTATTCGTAAATGAAGATGATATCTTAGCGATTTTATCCTAAAATCACGAAAAATTAAAATTTTAAATTAAAAAAATTGTATTATGGCTAAACAAATAAAATTTCAGGAAGATGCCCGCGAAGCAATAAAAAAAGGAATAGATAAGCTCGCTGAGGCGGTTAAAATGACGCTCGGCCCCAAAGGCAGAGCGGTAGTGATAGAAAAAGGATACGGCGCGCCGCAGGTTACTTTTGACGGCGTCACCGTCGCCAAAGAAATTGAACTTGAAGACAAATGGGAAAATGTCGGCGCCGAATTTATCAAGCAGGCCGCCGACAAAACCAATGATGTCGTCGGCGACGGCACAACCACCGCCGTTGTTTTGGCGCAGGCAATGATAGACGAAGGCGAAAAAGTTATTAAAGAAAAAGGTTTCAACGTTATTCAGTTAGCCGACGAACTTAAAAAAGTAGGCAACGAAGTAGTTATAAAATCCCTGGAATCGCAAAGGGAATTAATTAATGACAATCAAAAAATAAAAGAGGTGGCGACCCTTTCCGCCAAAGACGGCGAAATAGGCGGACTAATCGCGACTGTTATGGAAAAAATCGGAAAAGAAGGAGTGGTGGCAATTGAAGATTCAAACACTATTGGCAATTCTTACGAAGTTGTTGAAGGGCTGCAATTTGACCGCGGCTATATTTCGCCCTATATGATAAGTAATCAGGAAAAAATGGAAGCTGTTTTGGAAGACCCTTATATTTTAGTGACCGATAAAAAGATTTCTTCAATTCAGGAAATTTTGCCGCTGCTGGAAAAAATAGTCCAAAGCGGGAAAAAAGAACTGGTTATTATCGCCGACGATTTAGAAGGCGAGGCGCTGGCGACTTTAATAGTCAACAAAATCCGCGGCATTTTTTCCTGATTACTTATC
>JAMDBA010000025.1 GCA_023484365.1 Patescibacteria group bacterium | reverse complement strand
TCTTGAGGGACGTTGTTTTCTTTAGCTTTTTCAATTGCCGACCGAAGGCGGGGATTAAATTGAGGATTGGGGTCGGTCTTGGCGGCAATAGTAATGGCGTTTAAAAGTTTAGAAAAAAGCTGGCCGCGTTTTTTATCGGTAATTCCTTTTTGATGTTTTATTTGCGCCCATTTACTGTGCCCAGACATATATTAATTTTAAATTTTTAATTTTCAATTTTCAAACAATTTATGATGCGGCTACTCCGCCGGATTAAAATTTGGAGATTTCATAAGTAGTCAATAGCAAGAATAAAAAAATCCCCTCCGAAGAGGGGAAAAATATTAGTTTGAAATCTGCGGTTTGGATATAACGGTGGCCTTTACCTGTTCTTGATCAGGGTAAGAATAGGCGACGTCGCTATACGTTCCGTTTGGGAAAATAACAGCAATGCTTATCTGCTGGTAGTTATCCGAGAAAAGTCCGGTCTGCGTTAACTGCGCGCAATAAGTGTCTCCTTTATTGAGGACGGCTCTGCTTTGTCCGTTTAAGTTAACGGTTGCCGGATACGGAGTGTTATTTACCATCTGGATAAGAGTTGTTGAGTGCCAGATAATTCTGGGAAAATTGAAGCTGTAACTTTCAGGAGAAGCTGTCTTTATGCGGCGAGTTTTCGGTGAATACCCGTCTGGCGTTATGATGTCGCTGTTTTTGATAGTCCAAGCATTGCCAGCGCTGTAATTGTAAAACTGATTGCTGGCAGCTCCGACGTAGCCTGTTTTATTTGGCGTTTTCCAAAAGGTAAGCGTTATAGCTGCCTGGCCATCGCTAAAATCGTAAAGCCAACTCGCGTAAAACGTATCGTTGGGAGCGATTATGCCGATTGTCTGGCAGTTGATCTCAAGCTCTGCGAAATATCCTGTCGCATTGGTAATAGTCAGATTTCTGTTGTAGATAGTGTCGCTTAAGCTTGTTTGAAGCGTTACCTGAGGCATATAAGCCGAAAGAGACGCGCAGCTTGCCACTATTGGCAAAGCCAAAAGCATTATCAATAATTTTAATTTCATTTCTTTCCTCCATTTTTATTTTTTAAGTTCTATCTATATTTTATATTATTTTAATAAATTTGTCAAATATCGGGTTGATTTTTGATAAATCCCATTAGAAAGTTCGGTCAAATTTTGTGGCAACGCAAATTCTGCGAGCGAAACCGCTTCCGGCTTAGCTTTGTTTTAAACTATTTGTCTTTCTTCAACTTCTAACGGAATAAAAAACACCTCCCGATTTTATTCCGGGAGGTGAAATACTTTTTTAAAAACCGCAGTAACCTTTTTAGCCGCTCGCGACAGCCAACCGTACAGTTTGTCGCTAAATCCTACTTTGAAAGCGACGTAAGACAGCGTCATTCCGGCTGCGGCATCGGCAATGATGTGCTGCTTAACGAAAAACGTTGAAAGCACGATCAAGATTGCCCAAATCAGAAAGATCAACCCAACGACGCTGATTCTCCGTTTGATAGATTTTTTCTTTGTCAGCTTGAATACGCTTTCCGACCATCCGGGTTTGGCCCTTAAGTGATTAAATATGAAGAAGGTCAGGAAACTAAACGAAGCGTGCTGAGAAGGAAAGGTATTGTCGGGCAGATCTGACCGCCAGACGAAAGCCAGCATCTTAATTGTTAAGCCGGGAATTTTTTCAATGCTTATATGATTCCTCGGCACTACCAAAGGCATAAACCAGTATGTGGCCGACGACACAATAGCTACTATAAGATAAGCCAAGAAAGTCTGGACTCTGGCTTTTCTTATGACCTTTTCGTCGTCTTCTTCGCCAAAAATAAATCTGGTCAGGTCTTCTATAAGACCAAAGAACTTTATCCCTAGATTTGCGAAGAACCAGCTGATTTGTCCTTTAAGCCCTAATTTTTGCCTAAAAAACCTTATCAGGATCTTGGTGACTTTGAACTGCTTGGGCATGCTGTATATCCAAAATGGCAGTATTAGCAAAAGCCAAAAGGATATATACGCCCAGACAAACAGTGGTTCAAATGGTATGCGGCTTTCCAGAGGCAGACGCAGCAACGTATCAATTTGCGCGCGATGCAGGGTTGCCTTGGCGATTGAGCTATACAGCGACGAGTTGATAACGGCAAAGGTTATAACGCAAAAGAAACTGAATTTCCATCTTCTGAAAAGTTTGCCTTCAGGAAGACTTTCATTGTCAGCCATAGTAATTACCTCCTTTTTTAGATTTTTAAAGAACTGCTATCCTATTGGTATCATACCACTAATTTTTTATTTTGTAAAGCCTATCTTGTTTATGAGTAAGCTAAGTTAAAAATTCGGCTATTTTAATAATTTAATAAATCATTTACGAGATTAAGTATCAGGGTTTTACTGATTAAAATTAACTATAGGAGGTTCTTGACTACTATTAGAACCGTTATTAGAGGGTTGTGTTGAATTAACTGTACTGCTGCCGCTTGGAGTTGCGCCGGAAATATCGCTGACAGAGTAAACTATTAATTTAGAAAGGGAGGCGATAACGATAGCGATAATCGCATATAGCAATTGCATTTTAGCATTTTTAATTTTTTCTGGATCGCCGCCGGCAGTTAAATACATAAAAGCGGCAACAATAATGTATATTACGGCAAATATTAAGAAGAAGGTGAATATCCAATTAGTGATGCTCCACATAAGACTAGCGACTTCGCCGATGTTTTGCGGAGGAGCGGCGAAGACCGTTCCGGCCAATAAAAGCATAGGTACAATCAAGAAGGCGGATTTTTTTATATTTAATTTCATATTTATATTTTACTATTTTTACAAAAAAAATAAAGCCCTTTTAAAATGGCTTTATTTTTTTATTTATATTTATTGTTAGTGTATTACACCCGTAGCACTGCTACCCGCGATGCTGGCGATAGCGATAACGATCGCTTTAGCTAGTGCGCCGATAACAATAGCGATAATAGCATAAATTAGTTCGTTTTTAGCGCTTTTAATTTTTTCTTCGTCTCCTTGAGCGGTGAGATAGCTGAAGGCCGCTAAGAATATAAAAACAACCCCCAAGAGAAGCAGGGCGACGAATATCCAGTTTATAATCCCATTGACTATATCAAGTAAACCCGACGCATTTTGAACGCCGGCCACCGGCGCAACATTCCCAGGCGTTTGTTCGCCTAGAGCAAAAGCCGATAATGGTAAAAAAGGCAGTAAAGCGATTGGAATTATTGGCGCTAATCCTTTAATTTTTTTAATCATTTTGATGTTTTCGTAAATTCGACCTTTTTAAAAATTATAACCTGATTTGGTTTTTAAATCAATCCCGTAGTAGAATTTTGACTTTTGCTCGCATTTACACGTATTTCTTTGTTGTTCCTTTATAATTTTTATATAAATTAAGATTATAACTTATGATTAATTTTTTACCGTAATTTCGCGGTCAAAATTTCACTACGGGGTCAAACGCCTAAGACGCTTTTAATAACAATAACTATTGAATCAGCTAAAAGGACAATTCCTATACCGATGGCGGCATAAAGTATCGTCATTCTGCCTTTAGTAAACTTATCCGGGTTGCCGGCAGCCGTAAGCATCTGAAAGGCGCCGTAAATTATGATGATTACCGCTATAGGGACGATAACCACAACCAAATTACTCAATATTTTAGAAAGAATTACTTGAAGTGAATTTGAACCCAACGGATTTGGCAATCCGCCGCCCGAACTTCCGGTATTACCAGCGGCTGTTCCGGCGCCTCCTTGATTGGCAGAATTAACAAAATTCTGGATATTGTTGCATGTTGATATGGTTGGGTCACAGCTACCTAAATCAGCTGCTTTAATAAAAATGATAGGAAAGATTAAATTGATCAATATTAATAATAAAACTATAGCGTATATTTTTTTCATTTATTTATTATATTTTATTAATTTTTTTATTAAAATATTGGATTGGTTTTTATTTTGGGCAGCTAAAATTAAACCAGCTCCAGCTTTGTCCGTTAATTGTTTGGGTCCCTGTACCTTGGATAGTAGTTGCTCCAATGACCCACATAAAGGTGTTGATTATTACAAAGCTTGCTAAAGCGACAACAATGCCAATTATGGCAAACGTTATGGTTTGTTTGCCTTTCTGTAGCCGGTCGGGTGAACTGCCGGCGGTAATAACTAAAAACCCGCCTATGGCAATGGCGATTGGAGCTAAAATTACGATTACGAGCGTAATCCCAAAGGAAATTAAGTTTTGGCCTAGGGTAAATAAGTCGCAGAAGCGGCATGAAGATATTGCGGTTCCGGGTCCACAAGGAACAAGAGGCCCCCAAAAGGGGATTTTAGCGGTAGCGAAACTTATTACAGGCAAAATCAAGGCGAAAACAGATGGAATAATTAATAATTTAAGCTTGTTCTTCATCGTCTTGATTATAACAAATAAATAAATAATTGCGAATTGATATTATGGGTTAAGAAGAATTGCAATAAATGGAATCCAAGCATGAAGCTGCGGATTCTAAGCGACACCGAAGGGATTTAGTAGTAAAAATATTCCGCCATTCTAACCACCGCTTGCTAAATTTTAGACCTTTTTTATTGAGGCTGATTTTGCGTCTGTGATAATTGTTGTCCGAGCTGGTTTATCTGGCTTTCGGCTTGATTTAGCGCGTCTGACGGATTAAGCAATCCGGTTAAAACATTTTTAATTGTGTCGGAAAGATAGGCTTCAGTTTGGGATTGGTTTGGCATCAGCCAAGATTGAGCAGTTAAGGCTTGGCGGTTGAATATTGAAGTTGACGGGTCGTTTATTCCTTTGGCTATTAAAGAGCGCAGAGCGGGCAGTTGGCTTTGGGCGGTTAGGTAAGCCGTTTCTTCCTGTTCGCTGGTTGTTAAGAATATTATAAAGTCCCAAGCCCAAGCCGAAGCTTTGCTTTGTTTGGAAACCACTAATCCCTGATAAGAGGCATAATTTACAGGATTATTAAGATTGAGTTGAGGCATCGCGCCAACTTTGAAATTAAGATAGGGATTTTTATTCTGAATAGCGGTAATATCGCTGTCGTAGCCAAATATCATCGCTGTTTTTCCGGCGGCAAAACTATCAAAAGAATTATTTGAATTGTCGTTCCAGGTGTAATCGGCATTGCTTGGGGTAGAAAATCCCAAGTAAAAATTAAAAGCGTTTAAGCCCGGAGATCCTCCGGTTTGGCCCTGACTTTCGGCGAAAGTCGCCTGGTAACCATTAGTCCCGAAGTTCGCCATCTGAGTCCCGTATTGCATCATAAGCAGGCTTAAAATACCCGGAGCATGATTAACGCTTAGAGACGACCCGCCGATGGCGACGGCTGATTGATTAATTTGTCCTTTAGCATCTGCTTTTTTAAATACTGGTACCAGCGCTTCTATGTTTCCCCAGGTTGACGGCGCCTGAGCAACGCCGGCAGCGTTGAATAGACCGCTGTTGTAGAACATCGCTAATGTGTCCATATTGAGAGGCAGGGCGTAAATCTGGCCGTTGATAATAAAATCTTGACTGACAACATCGGGGAAAAGATTTGATAGCTGGGAGGTATTTAATTGTTGGGGATCAACCGGGATAATGCGGCTTAAATTTTCCAAAAGCTGGCGGTTGTCAATCATAAATATATCCGGTCCGTTTCCTGAAGCCAGAGCGTTTAGAAGGGCGGAGTCGTAAGAGCTGGGGTCAAAATTTTGATATTTGATGCTTACGTTTGGCCGCAGGGCCTGATAGTCGGAAATTATCTGGCTCCAGACGTCTTTATTTTGAGTGTCTCCCCAGATGGTCAGGCTTTCAGGGGCTGCGGCTTGCTG
>JAMDBA010000047.1:1036-26153 GCA_023484365.1 Patescibacteria group bacterium | reverse complement strand
TCTTCCTGCACGCGGCGTCGCTCGATCAGGCTTTCGCCCATTGTCGAATATTCTCGACTGCTGCCTCCCGTAGGAGTATGGACCGTGTCTCAGTTCCATCGTTGGGGAACGGGCTCTCACCCCCCCTACCGGTCATAGCCTTGGTGGGCCATTACCTCACCAACTAGCTGATCGGACCTAGGCCAATCATAGAGCGGCTTGCGCCTTTCCTCTTGCGAGGGCATTTGGAATTACCTCACCTTTCGATGAGCTATGCCAAACTCTACGGTATGTACCAAGGTATTACTAACTCGTTCGCCGCTAATTGCGCCTTGATGTAATCGCAACGCAATCCGCTCGACTTGCATGCCTTATCCACGCCGCCAGCGTTCATCCTGGACCAGGATCAAATCCTCGAAAAAAATATCAGTTCGAAGAATCGAACCAAACTGACTTAAACTCTCAATTGAGGAGTTTAAATCAAAGCGGTTTTAGTGAACCGCCAAACACTTTATTTATTTGGGACAACTAAAAAACTCTCTCAACATATTAAATTATAAAAAGTGCTACTGATATAATCATTGTAGAGATAGTTTTGCACTTGTCAAGCGTTTAAAGCTTTGATAAGATTGAACTTATGAAAAAAGATATTCATCCCCAATATTATCCAAATGCTAAAGTCGTTTGCGCCTGCGGCAATACTTTCACGGTCGGATCGACCAAGCCGGAAATCCACACTGAAATCTGCAGCAAGTGCCATCCGTTTTACACCGGCAAAGAAAAATTAATGGATATAGCCGGAAGAATAGAAAAATTCAAAGCCAGAAAGGGTAAGGCTGATATCGGCGCTAAACCAAAAAAAGTAAGAGTCAAAAAAAAGAAATAATAAATCTATTTTTTAATCTTTTAATTGGCTTAATTTTTGGCGCTCAATGGATGCATCTATTAATAAAATAATTTTAGAAATAAGAGCTGGAGCCGGCGGCGACGAAGCTGCTATTTTTGCCGCTGATTTAGCGCGGATGTATCAACGATACGCCGCTAAAAGAGGCTGGGGCTTTAGCGTGATTGATTACAGCCAGACATCTTTAAACGGTTATAAAACTTTTATCGCCGAAATGTCCGGGTTGGGAGTTTACAACGATTTAGAGCAGGAGTCCGGAGTGCACAGAGTTCAAAGAGTTCCAGAAACAGAAAAAGCCGGCCGCGTCCACACTTCCACGGCTTCTGTCGCCATTTTGCCTGAAGTGGAAGCCAAAGAAGTTAATATAAATCCCAACGATTTAGAAATCACTTTTTCTCGCGCCGGCGGTCCCGGCGGCCAGAACGTTAATAAGGTTGAAACAGCCGTCAGAATCCTCCATAAGCCTACCGGCATAGTTGTTTCTTCCAGAGAGGAACGTTCCCAGCACGCTAACCGCGAAAGAGCGATGGGCATACTTCGCGCCAAAATTTACGAAATAGAAAGGCAAAAGTCTTCCGGAAATATCACAGAAATGCGCCGCGAGCAAATCGGCTCAGCCGACCGTTCCGAAAAAATCAGAACTTATAATTTTCCCCAGGACAGAATAACCGACCACAGAATAGGCAAAAAATGGAGCAATATTGAAGACATTATGAAAGGCAACCTTGACCCTGTAGTCAAAGCGTTTAAAAAATCACAAGTTTAACCGCGTTTTATTTATTCGTGAATAGTAAATTTGGTATACGAAGGCTTACGCGAAACTAATTCTTCCGGCTTGAACCAAACAGCTATTTCTGATTCCGCTTCCGTCGGCGAAGCCGAAGCGTGAATTAAATTATAAACTCCGATATTTTTTTCGTCGGCGTATTTAAAAGAAACGTGAGCGTAATCCCCTCTGATTGTGCCCGGAGCGGCGCTCTTCGGTTCGGTCGCTCCGACTATCTTGCGCGCAACATCAACTATTTCAACGCCCTCTAATACCATAGCCACAATAGGTCCGGAGGTAAGCATATTAATCATTCTCTTTCTTACTTCTTCACCCCGCCTCTTAGCCAAATCATCTGTATAATGCTTTTCCGCCATCTCTTTTGACGAAATCAACATTTTTAAACCGATAACTTTCACGCCTAGACGCTCAAAACGGGATATTATTTCACCGATTATCCCTCTGTCTAAAGCGTCTGTTTTTAATAAAATTAAAGTTTTTTCTATTTCCATTGTTTTGTAAATTAAATAATTTATTTTATTTTAAGATGTAATTCTCTTAATTGTTTTTCGTCAACTTCACTTGGCGCGCCCATCATAAGATCGCGGCCGTCGCCGGTTTTAGGAAAAGTAATGACTTCGCGGATATTCGGCTCGTTTTGTAAAATAGCCACCAGCCGATCTAATCCCCAGGCAATGCCGCCATGAGGTGGCGCTCCATACGAAAAACTTTCCAGCATATGCCCAAAATTACTTTTAATTCTCTCTTTCTTGTATCCCATAATTTCAAAAACCGCCTGAAGCGCCTCCGGCCTGTGATTTCTGATTGAACCGCCGCCGATTTCAAATCCGTTTAAGACGATGTCGTATTGAGTTGTTAAAATATCACCGATATTTTTATGCTCAAGCAAATCTTGCATATATTCAGGCTTTGGCGCCGAAAAAGGATTATGAGTAAAAGTCCAACCCGGCTTGCCGCTGCCATCTTCGTCGGTTTTCTCAAAAAATGGAAAATCAATCACCCAGCAAAAAGCCAGAAGACTGGGGTCGTTCTTATCTTTCCTTAAATCCGGCCTGTCGGATTTATATTTTTTCATCGCCTCTTGATAAGTCAACCGAGGAAAAGGCATTTCCTGAATTTTCTTATCCGGATAAAAATTCTTTACTATTTCAATAAGCGCTCTTTCATTAATATCCATCACATCTTCGCGCGTAACAAAACTCATTTCTAAATCAAGTTGAGTAAATTCCGGCTGCCGATCGCCACGGGTATCTTCGTCTCTGAAACAACGAGCGACTTGGAAATACCTTTCCATTCCCGCAACCATCAGGAGCTGCTTATATTGCTGAGGCGACTGCGGCAAAGCGTAAAATTTCCCCGACTGAGTCCTGGAAGGAACTAGATAGTCGCGCGCTCCCTCCGGGGTAGATTTTCCCAAAATCGGAGTTTCAATTTCAATGAACCCTTCCTTAGATAAAAAGTTCCTGGCGAATTGGATTATCTTATGCCTCTGCTCCAGGTTTTTCAGCAAACGTCGGCGGCGTAAATCCAGATAGCGGTATTGCAACCTTGTGTTTTCGTTAATATCATAGCCGGCATTATCTATCGGCAAAGGCAAAGTTTCAGACGTATTCAAAACAGCTAATCTTTCAACCTGTATTTCCAGCTCGCCGTTAGGCAACTCTGGATTTTCCATCCCCTTCGGACGCTTGCCGACTATTCCCTCAATTTCAATCACCCATTCCGGCCGCAATTTTTGGGCTTCTTCATAAATCTCTTTAGCTTTAGGCGTAAAAACAATCTGCGTAATTCCTCGACGGTCTCTTAAGTCTATAAAAATAATTTTTCCGTGATCGCGGCGCGCCGACACCCAGCCGGACATTAAAACTTTTTCTCCTTCTTTTTTAATAATTTCTTCTGATAATATCCTCATGATTTTGAAATGATTTATGAATTATGATTTAGGATTTAGGATTTAAAAGTGATATAAATTTATGTTTTATTGCTTCCTTCGTAAATCTTATATCGTAAATCATAAATCTTTTGATATTTATTTATTTTAATTTTTTATTATTTTATCTTATAATAACTATATGCCTCATTACGGTGATTATAACGCGATGTTGTCCTGGGAGCAAATGGCTATCCGGTTTGTCATTGCTTTAGCCTTAGGAGCCATAATCGGACTGGAGCGCGAAGTGATCGGCAAACAAGCCGGCATCAGAACAACTATGGTTGTCGCCGCCGGCGCCGCCATTTTTGCGATGACCTCAATAACCCTTCCTTATTTAGTTGCGGTTAGCGACGCCAATCTTCCTGATGTTATCGCCAGAAACAGCGGCTTCCTGCCTATGGCCGGCAATATTGTCGTCGGCATAGGTTTTTTGGGCGCAGGCATTATTATTAAAGAAAACGAAAGAGTAAGAGGACTGACAACAGCCGCCATCGTTTGGTTTACCGCGGCCATCGGCGCCTTAGCCGGTTTAGGACTTATAGAATTTGCCGCTTTTGCCACTATTTTAACCAGCGGCCTGCTTTATGTAATGAGGAAAATGAAGCTCTACGAGCATTTACGCGTTGATAAGGCAGAAGAAAATAACGAGGATTAAATAATAACCGACAATCAAAAATAAAAAAACCGCTCTATTAAAGAGCGGGTTTTTGTAATTAATACTTAGTGTTCCCCCATCCTTTCCAGATCTTACCGCCTTTGTTCGGCCTTTTTCCGGTTTCGGCCAGCCGATCTTCCAAATTCTTTAATCTTTCCTCTATTGCCGCGATTTTTTTACGGATCTGAAGCTGAATAGCGGCAATGTTCCATTTTTTATTTTTCATTTCTCCCTCCCTTTAGACGTGTCCGTTTTTTTAATTACTAATAATACCTTATGAATAATAACCAAATTTGTCAAATTTGGTTCCGCTGATTTTTCTAAAAAATTATTATTGTAAAAATTCGCCGACTTTAAGTACGTGCTTAATTAAAGTAGAAACATATCCGGCTTCGTTATCGTACCAAGAAAGGACTTTTACCAAGTCGCCGTCAATAACTTTGGTATGCTGGGCGTCAACGATGGCGCCGTAGGGCATCCCAATAACATCAGACGAAACTAACTGATCGTCTGAAACTTTTAAAATCCCCTGCCAGTTAGGGCTGGCTGCGGCCTTCCTTAAAATGTCGTTTATCTCTTCAGGAGTTGTTTTTCTTTTCGCCACAAAAGTAATGTCGGAAATTGATCCAGCCGGCACAGGAACTCTAAAAGCGACTCCGTCAAATTTTCCTTCCAATTCCGGAATTGCCCGAGTAACCGCAATAGCCGCGCCGGTACTTGAGGGAGCGATATTCTGCGCAGCCGCCCGGCCTCGGCGAAAGTCGGAACCTTTAACCGGACCATCAACCGTGCTTTGAGTGGCGGTATAAGCATGAACCGTTGAAAGGACCGCCTTTAAAATCCCCGGATTTTGCGATAAAACTTGTATTACCGGCGAAGCGGAATTAGTGGTACAAGAGCCATTTGAAGTCATAGGCGTCGCTTTGGCGTCCATTTCATTAACACCCATTAAAACCGTTTTACCCTCAACGTCTGGATCTTTAGCGGGAGCAGTAATCACAACTCTTTTAGCGCCAGCCGCTAAATGAACTTTTGCTTTTTCGTAAGAATCAAAAACGCCGGTAGACTCAACAGCGATATCAATATTTAAAGTTTTCCAGGGCAACTGAGAAGGATCTTTAATTTGGAAAAATTTTATTTCTTTTCCGCCAACCGTTAAAACTCCACCCACCCCAGAAGCGTCGGCTTTAAAAGAAATTTCTTTGTCGTAGACGCGATATACCGTGTCGTATTTTAAAAGATAGGCAAGATTTTCAATGTCTCCCAAATCATTGATGGCTACCACCTCTAAACCGGGAGTTTCAAAAGCCTGACGAAAAAACAGCCTGCCTATACGACCGAAACCATTAATTGCTATTTTTATAGTATTCATAATTAAATTATAACTCTATTTGCATAACATTAAAAACTAGAAGTGGCTAATTTAATATCCACCTCATCGCCAACTTTAAATCCATATTCCTGCGACAGACCGGCGTTTATTTCTAAAACTTTATTTATCGCTTCTGGCGGATAGTAATTCGGAAGCTGATAATCTGGCAGATTTTCCACCGGCGCGTTTTCCTGAATGCCGGCGATTTTGTCTTCGTTTATCCATATAATATCTATCGGAAATTTCATATTCTTCATCCAAAAACCGTAATAACTGTAAGACGGAAAAAGGAAAAGCATTCCTTCGTCCTGTGGTAACGAATTAAAAATAGACATCCCTTTTTCCTGATCTGAAGAAGAAACGGCCACTTTTACGCCAAACTGATGCCCGTCAATAGTAACAACAGAGCCGGTTGGGGCGGCTGCAGGCGCCTGTGATTTCATATTTACGCGAGCAGGAGCAATAACGGCGGCATAAATCCCGAATAAAGTCATCGCCACTACTAAAATCGCTATCGGAACTAATAAATTTTTAAAAACCTCCAATAATTTGCTTATCATTTCATTATTATTTATTGTGATTCCATCTTTCTATAATAAATTTCTTTTACCGCTTCCGCCAGTAATAAATAAACCAAAACTATCGCCAAGATAACGCCAAAAAACCAATATGGCGGATTTTGAAATTTAAAATAACTGGCTAAGGGTGTAAAAACCAAAATTAGCCCGGCGATAATAGAAACAAGGCTTGTTATAAAGAGTAATTTACTGGGTTTTGATTTGAAAAACATTCTCTTGGTTCTGATGATGAAAATAACCAAAACCTCGGTAATTAAAGATTCAACAAACCAGCTCCCCCGAAAAACAGCGATGTTTGCTTTAAGCAAGTAGAGCAAAAGGAAAAAAGTGGTAAAGTCAAAGAACGAGCTCAAGATACCAAACGGCAGCATGAATCTGGCTATGGCTTTAATATCCCACTTCTTCGGCTTCCTGAGATACTCTTCGTCAACATTGTCCGAAGCTATCGCAACAGATGGCACGTCGCCCAAAAAGTTCAAAATTATTATCTGCGAAGGCAAAAGAGGTAAAAACGGCAAAAGCACCGAGGCTCCGGCAACAGAAATCATATTGCCAAAATTGGAACTTGTAGCGTTAAAGATATACTTCATAGTGTTGCCAAAAGTCCTCCTGCCTTCCTTAACGCCTTCCAAAATAACTTCCAAACCGCTCTTCATTAAAATAATATCGGCTGCCGCCCGGGCAATTGGCACGGCGGAATTAACAGAAATACCTACATCGGCGGCTTTAAGAGCGGGCGAATCATTGACTCCGTCGCCAAGAAAACCGACTGTTTCGCCGGTAGACTTAAGGCTTTGAATTATTTTTAATTTATGCTCCGGAGTTATCCGGTAAAAAACAGACGTCTTTTTCACGGCCTCATCAAATTCCCCGTCAGAAAGTTTTAAGATATCATCGCCGCTTATTATATTTTCAATATTTAATCCCACCTGTTCGGCGACATGCCGCGAAATATATTCATTGTCACCGGTTAAAATTTTGATTTCTATCCCCAGATCATTTAATTTCTTGATGGTAGATTTAGCTGTTTGCTTAAGCTGATCGCCAAAAACAAGAAACCCAAGAAAAGTCATATCTTTTTCGTCTGATGGAGAAATACTATTAATACCATCCGCTTCTCTGCTGGCTACCGCCATTAACCGCAAACCACGTTCTCCAAATTTCTTTACTTTTTCTAAAATATCCTTTTCGTAAGCGGCCGCCTTTTCTTTTTTGGCGTGAATCAAAACGCTGGAGCAAACACCAAGAACCGACTCAACCGCGCCCTTGGAAAAAATAAATCTTTTTTCGCCGTCAGTAACTAAAACGCTGTTCATCCGTCTTTTAAAATCAAAACTCAGGTAATCAATATCTTTATATTTTTTAACCTCATTATTTCCATAATCTCCTTCGCCGGCAAACCGTGAGATCGCCGTTTCCAGCGGATTTATTTTTTCACCGCTGTTTGAAAGCAAAGCGCCCAAAATAACTTCACGACTATGCCTTTCTTCGGCATCAAAAAAATCAAAAAGTTTTATTTGTCCCTCCGTTAGAGTGCCCGTCTTATCCGTGCACAAAATATTGATATTCCCTAAATCTTCAATGGAAATTAATTTTTTGACTATAACATCTTTTTTCGCCATCTCAACCGCTCCCTGCGATAAATTAATAGTTATAATCGCCGGCAAAAATTCCGGCGTAATACCGATAGCCAGCGCCAAAGCGAAAAGCAACGACTCCAAGACGCTGTTGCCATGACCGAGGGCGGCGTTTATCAAAAAAACAAATAAAACAAGTATCAAAGTAACCACGACCAGGAATTTTCCGAACTTCCTGATGCCAACCTGAAATTCAGTTTCTCCGCCAACAGTCTTAAGATAATTAGCGGTTTTTCCTAACTGGCTTGAAGCGGCGGTCGCGACAACAATCCCACGGCCAACGCCACTCATTACGCTCGTTCCCATAAAAGCGATGTTTTTTGCGTCCTGCGGCACCAGATCTTTTGAATTTAACGCAACCGCTTCTTTTTCCGCCTCAAAAGATTCACCCGTTAAAACAGATTCGTTAAGAGAGAGATTGTTTGCTTCAATAATCCTCAAATCTGCAGAGACGACATCGCCCGCCGATATCTCCACAACATCACCTATAACTAATTGTGAAGCTGGGATTTTTTTTTCCTTTCCATCTCTAATTACTTCAGCAGCCGGCGAAACCGTCTTCGCCAGAAGGGCAACCGCCTTTTGAGAACGGTACTCCTGAACAAACCCCAATACCGAGCTTAAAATTATCATTGAAATAATGATAATCATATCCGTGTGGTCGCCTAAAATTCCGCTGATAACGCTGGCGACAAACAGAATAAAAAGCAGCGGACTGCTTAGCTGCTCTAAAAAAATTTTAAGCGCCGAAACTTTATCTTCTTTTCCCAGCTCATTAAGGCCAAAAACCTTTAATCGCTCTCCGGCCTCTTGCGTATTTAAGCCGCCAGAAGACGAACCCGCCAATTCAAAAGCCTTATCCGCGCTTAACGTCAGAAAATCTTTATAAGAAAAAGTTTTGGCTTTTTCAAAATCTATCATTAATTACAAAAATTTCGCCAAAAAGAATAAAGTGAGGCCGAGCGCCACAGATATTGCCGAGATGATCCAAAAGCGCATAGTAATCTGCGATTCTGGCCAACCCAACGCCTCAAAATGATGATGAATCGGCGTAGAGAGAAAAATTTTGCGATGCAATATTTTTTTACTGGTAATCTGAATTATTACCGACAATGATTCAATCACTAAAATAATGGCAAAAAACGGCAGGAAAAACAGGGAATTTGTAAGCATCGTTATTACACCCAAAGTTATTCCTAAAGACATTGAACCTGTGTCGCCCATAAAGAATTTAGCGGGATAAATATTGAACCACAAAAACGCCAAAAGTGCGCCGACTAAAACGCCGCCAAAAGCAGCCAAATCATAGCGATGCAAAGAAAAAGCGACAAGCGTTAAAGCCAAAAAAGAAAAAAGCGATACGCCTCCAAGTAATCCGTCCAAGCCGTCGGTTTCGTTGGCGGAAAAAGCGGAGGCGACTATCACAAAAATAAAAATCGGTATGTACCAGATACCAACCTGGAAATTACCGACAAAAGGAACATTTAAAACATCCCAGCCGAGACGGAAGTAAAACCAGCTGGCAGCCACAACAGCTAAAACGGAATAAATAATAAGCTTATAACGCACTTTTAATCCCCCGCCATTTCTAATGCCAATTTTAAGCACTCCCATCCAATCATCAATAAGCCCTAAAATAGCAGCGATTATTAGCGCAGCCAAAGGCAAATATGTTTCCGACCGGCTGATGAAATTAAAATCTTTTAAGAACCCGTCAAAAAACCGGCTAAGTATCCAAAAAGCTGCCGCCAAAATAATCACCGTTCCCCAAATAATAACGCCAGCCGCCGTCGGCGTTCCTTCTTTCTTTTTATGAAAACTAGCAAAAACCGGCGCCAGCTTGGCGTCGCGGATCTGTTTCTTAAATTGATGTTTAAGCAAGAATCGGTACCAAAACGGAGTTATTAAAATAGCAACAAAGAAACCAGCGCCCGCCATAACCAAAACCCTTACTGTTTGAAATAAGAACATATATTTAAAAAGTATAAGAATTTTTGAACCAATTGAACAGGTCTTGAGTGTCTTTGAAACGATCGCCCGAACCTAAAACAATTACCAGTATCGGCCGCCCTTCATAATCAAAAACAGAAACTAAATTCCCCTGAGCCTCGTCTGTTGATCCGGTCTTGCCGCCTAAGAAATCAGGCTCGCCGGCGAAATAATCAATGCTAGAAACGGTTTTCTCTATCCCGCTATTAAGATCAACAACTTTTTGCTGGGCGTTGCGGCTCAGATTAAAAATAAACGGGTAATTATTATAAATTTCATAAGCCAGCTTCTCTAAATCGGCTGCGGAAGTCACGTTGCTCGGCGATAAACCTATTGATTCATCATAATGAGTCTGACTCATCCCCCAATCGCTGGCCTGGTTATTCATTAGATTAATAAAATCGCTAAACCCATAATGGTTTGCCATAGCGTTGGCAGCGGTGTTGCTGGAAAGCGCCAACATAAGCTTCATCATATCCTCAACGGAATAAATATCGCCAACGCGCATAAAATCATCATAAGGCGCGATGTCGCTGGAAGTTATTTCTATCTTATCATCTAACTTGAACTTCTGCAGCGTAATTACCATCGTCATCAGTTTTGTCAGCGAAGCAGTCGGCCAAGAACGGTAAATATTTAAAGAAAAATATCTTGTCCTGGTTTTTAAGTCTTCAATTAAAGCTGCCTGCAGCTGCACGTCGGGCGCAGCCAAATCTGCTTTAAGATGAAAATCAGGGATAAGCCCGACAGAACTTCTTAACGATGTGCCGTTTTCTTTTAATAAACTGGTGGAAGAAGCCTGGTTCGCCAAAGGAGAAGAAAGTAAAAATGGCTGGGAAGAAGCGCTTGTAGGAAAAGCTTCCTGAGCCAAATTAGCCGAAAAATAACTGACAAAAAAAATAGCAGTGGCTACTAAAAAAATCAGCAGGAACCGATAAGAGCTGTTATCCTTCATTTTGATTTTCGGCGATTGAAGCGATATTTTCCGACGTCGGAATCACAGTTTCTTTTTCGGCGGCAAAATCGCTTTCTTCAAATTTTTTAAGTAATTCCTGGAATTTTTGAAAATCGGGCAAATTTTCCTTTTTATTTATGCCTAAGTGTTTTTTAAAATCAAAAGTCGTGCTATATAAAAATGTATTGGCAAACCTGGAATCGGCGGATCGTTCAACCAATCCTCTTATCATCAGATTCCTCAAAATAAAGCTTGAATTAACGCCCCGCAGATAATCAATTTTAACGCGCGAGATTGGTTCAAAATAAGCAACCAAAGAAAGAGTTTCCAGCGCGGCAGGCGTAAGATTTTCGTTCAGCTCTTCTTTGATAAACGACTCCAGCATATTGCCAAAAGCCGGCTTTGTGACCATCTGAATCTTATCCTCCGAAATAATTAAACATAACCCTCTTTCTTCTTTTTCAAGCAATTCCTCAAGCGCCTTAATCAATTCAGAAACTTCGCCAACCTTAACGCCTAAAAGCGAGCTTATTTTATTTTTAGTAATTGGCTCGCCGTGAGCGAATAAAATCGCCTCAAGCGCCGCTAAATTTTTATTTTGATTGTCCATAATTTTATATTCTTGCCCAATGAACCTTAAGCTTTGTTGGGCTTAACAATAATATTAGAAAAAGAATCTGTTTGTTCAAGAGAGACAAGCCTTTCTCGCGCTAAATGTAAAATCGCCAAAAATAAAACAATGATTTCCAAACGTGATTTGGATTTTACTAAATTATTAAAATCTTCTTTTTCAATTCCCTCTAGCCGCCTTAAAACTTCTTTTATTTTTTCCTCAAGAGATATTATTTTGTCCTTAACGACGACTTTCTCGCCTATAATCTTCTCAAAGTCTTTAAATATATCAACAATGGCTAAATTTAAAGAATCCAGCCCCATATTTTTAGCCGGGTAAAAAACTTTGATGTCGCTTAAATGATTTAAAAAATAAGGCCGGCCGACTAACGGTTCGCCGTTTTGCCAAAGTTTGCTGATTGATTGCCTCGCCTTGCGGAATTCCCGATAGAATAAAAGCCTCTTTTCTAAATCTTTAATTTCGCCTTCTTCTTCCTGACTTAAAACCATATTCGGCAAAATTGATTTTGATTTTATTAAAAGCAGCCTGCCGGCAACAACTATAAAATCAGCTAGATCAGGCATGCCAATTTCCTGTAGTCGCTGAATGTAAGCCAAGAAATCGCCTGTTATCTCCGCCAGGCTTATTTCGGCTATTTCCAGCTTCCGCTCTTCTATCAGTTCCAGAAGTTTTTCCAATGGCCCGTTAAATTTTTCTGTTCTCAGCTCATACATATTAATTTGAAGTTGAATTATTAAATACGCCCTGAGTATAAATATTTGACGGACTCCACATCAAAAAACCTCCGAAATCATCAGAGCTGGTGGCGAAAGTATCTTTTACGGCGTTAACTTCCTTAGAGACCATAGAAGCGTCATAAGTTGCGCCCAAATTAAAATCCTGCAGCCAAGGTCTTATTTTCGCCCTAATCGGCGTTGACCCCGTTGAATATTCCTGAGGAATTTTCTCTTGCGGCAAATTATTTGACGGGGTTGAGGTTGAAGAAGTAGAATCTGCTTCTTTTATTTCGTATTCTTTTAATCGCGCCAAAGCATGATCAAGAGAATATCTAATAACTTCGTAGGGATAAAGCGCCGGATTTTTATAACCTAAAAATCCCGAGGCGTAATGCGAAGGGTAAACCATCGGATCAATGTAATTGAAATACGGAAAGGCGTTTTCAATTATCTGCCCGATGCCTAAATCGTCATGATTAATAGTTGTTAAGCCAAAAAGATCGGCTGACAGCCGGGCGTCGGGCAACTCTTTCCTCAAGTAAGCAAAAAAATCCTTTATAATTTCAGCTTTAGGCGTTTTGCCGTTCCAAAAAGGGTAGCTTATATTATTCAAATCGCCGTCGGAAGCAAACCGGACGTAATCAAAATTAATCTCGTCAAAACCGCGGCTCAATGCGTCTTTAGCAATCTCAACATTATAATTCCAAACTTCCTGCGATGCCGGATCCATCCAGGCAAGTTTATTATCATCAAGCCATGTCGCGCCGGTAGTTTTATTATATAACGCCCATTCGGGATGAGCTTTAGCTAAAACCGGGTCCTGAAAAACCGTTATCCTGCCGATAACATAAATATTTTGATCATGAAGGGCCTTAATAAGCCTGTTGATTTGGGCGATTTTTATCTGATTATTGGCGCCGTCGGCATTAAAATCCGGCTCGTTTATTCTGTAAGATAAGTAGCCGGAATAATCTTTTATATCAATAACGATAGCATTAAAACCTGACTGTTTAATAAAATTAACAAGGTAATTAATTGAGCGGGCGGATCCGGCCGACCAGCCGGTTGAGTAAACGCCTTTTAAAACCGTCGGCGGATCGGCTAACGGCTGTTGGTTGCCGATATCGCCCGTTTCATCTGTTGAGCTGGCAACGCTGCCCTGCCCTTTTAAAATCTGACTAATGCCATTTATCGCGTTTGAAGCAATATTAGCCGGAGAAGAGAGACTTAAGTGGTTTGAAAAGCTGATAAAGAAAAAAATCGCCGCCGCGCCAGCTACGGAAATAATTATTTTAGAAAGCGTTTTCACCTGATAATTATAATCTAAAATCAGCTCTTATTGAAGGGCATTTTTAGATTTTAACCTATTATCACGCAGCAGCTGCGCTAATCTTATTAATCTTTATTTATAAACAAACGCCGAACAAGCACCGCGGAAAATCGCCGTCCAAATACCATCCATTGCGAAACTCAACGATCTTTATGATTTGTCCGGAGCTGAGCCGGCAAAGGCCATAACTATCGGTTTTGCTTAATAATTGAGCGCAGCCTCTAAAAGCGTAATAATTATCAAACGCACTATGCGCTTTCCGCAAAATTAAAATCTGATACACCCAAAATCCAATAACGGTCAGCGCCAATAAAGCCGCGACGACTGCTAATAATTTTATTTTCATTAATTAAACAATAAAAAATACATCTCGGTCAGTCAACGCGCGATGGAAATAGATGTTAATAAATGATATAAACAATATTGATGAATCCCGTTAGAAATCTAAAAGCCTAATTTTATTTAAAAAAATTATGTATTATAGCCAAAAAGCAAATATTTCTAAAAAGCCGATGATTGTTAAATTTCTAACGGGATGAAAGTTGTTTTAGCTCATGATTATTTAAATCAGCTTGGCGGCGCCGAGCGCGTTTTAAAGTCGCTTACGAATATTTTCCCCGATGCCAAGATTTATACTCTGCTTTACGACAACAAAAGAACCAATTGGATTTTTAGGGGAAGAATGAAAAGAACCGGATTTTTAAACTACATTCCTTTTTCCAAAAGCCATCATCGCTTATTTATACCGCTGATGCCCTTAGCTTCGTCGCTTATAAAAATAAAAAGCGGCGATTTAATCATCTCCGATAGCGCCGGCTTCGCCAAAGGATTTAATTCCAAAAGCCAATTCCATATTGCTTATTGTCACACGCCTTTAAGATATGCCTGGGAAGAAAATTATTTAACATCAAAATTCGGATTCATAAAAAACAAGGCTATACAGCCGATTTTTAAAAAATTTATAAATTACCTTCAGAACTGGGATTTTGAAGCCGCTCAAAAACCGGATATATTAATCGCCAACTCCCGGTTTATCGCTAATAAAATAAAAATATTTTATGGCCGCGAAGCCTTGGTTGTTTACCCGCCCGTTGACCAAAATATTTTTAATTTCAGCCCACAATCCGAAAAAAAAGATTATTTCCTTGCCGTAGGTAGAATGCTCCACTATAAAAAATTTGACCTTATTATTAAATCTTTCAATGATTTAAAATTGCCCTTAAAAATAATCGGCAACGGACCTGAGCTGGAAAATCTTAAAAAATTAAATACGTCGCCTAATACCGAATTTCTCGGTTATATTAATGACGAAAATCAATTAAAGGAATTTTATAACCAAGCCAGAGCTTTAATTTTCCCGCAGATTGAAGATTTTGGCCTAGTAGCCGCCGAAGCCCAAAGCTGCGGCCTGCCGGTTATCGCCTATAATGCCGGCGGATCTTTAGAAATCGTCAAAGACGGGGAAACCGGCATTTTATTCGCGAACCAAAATCCCGAAAGCCTTACTGACGCCATCCGCCGTTTTGAAAGCCAAAAATTCGACCGGGCGAAAATAGCTGAAATTGCCGAAAGATTTTCCGAAAAAAAGTTTAGAAATGAAATTTTGAAACTGGCGCGGGAAGCGGAAAGAATAATAGCGATAAAAGAGTAGGATCGCAATAAAAAGCTCCCGACGTTAGTCGGGAGCGGATAAGCTACCAATTCAATATCAGACCAAGATAAATTCCCTTCGGCTGGAATAAGATAATCGGCGCGTCGCCGAATTTATATCCTACAGACAAGGCAACCGAATTGTTTTTCGCGGGACGAAACTTAAAAGCTATATCATACAGCTCCATATACCGGCGATTATATCTGTAAAAATCCAATGACATTACCGGCTCAATATAATCGCTTACAAAGGTCCTTCCATAAGACAGCTCCGTCAGCCAAGTCAAAGGATAATTATTATAAGCCATACAATCGGCAAACATAAAATGTATCTCGTCGGGAGAACCTTTTACGGCAAGTTTGTCATACGTTAAATTCGCCATATTGATGTTTCCCACCGGACGGTTATGGTAAAAATGCTCGCTCCAATAATACCAGCCGAAATTTATTTCCTGATTATCATTTATGGCGTAGCCGACAAAAGGCACCAGATTGAAATTGATCGTATCAAAGTCAACTCCGAACGGTCTATCCCGGGAGATAACCCTAATATCGCCTTTAAAACCAAGATAAAAATTTTTATACTGGACGAATCTTATGTATCCGCCGTTATCCGCTTCCCAACCGATATTGGGCATATCTTTCGTGGGATAATAAGTAAATCCCAGACTTTCCTTGCCGTTACTTACAAAACTCCAATTAGAAGCACGAGCCACAACCGGAATCGCTAGAATCAAAACAGCCAAAAGCAGCATTTTTACTTTCATTTTACTCTCCTTTTGCCGCAACCAATATAACGAGAAGCTCTCGTATAGTTTGCGAACACTTGTCTTATTTCAAAAATCGCTAAGTTTAATATAACATAAACAATGATAAATAAAAGCGCGCCAACGCTTAATAAATATATTGACCAATAAAACTGATTAAATAATGGCTGTTAAATTTTTACGACATACCAGGCGCCCAAAACACCTTCTCCGAAAGTATCTCCCGCATTTTTATCCTGATAGTAATAATAAAGAGGCATATTTTTCCAGGTAAATTGAATCATGCCGTTATTGCCTTTAATCGTACCGACGTTTTCCGGAAGCATCGGAAGATTCACGATCCCGCCGGCTCTTATGCCTGGACCATACGGCGACCACTTACTCAAACACACGCCGGTGCAGTTGCTAATATTTGGCGAATCATGAGTAAAAGTATAAAGAGTCATGCCTTTGGCGTCGGTTAAGTAAACACCTAAACTCGCGCTGGTTGTTTCGTTGAAATAAGCCGATGGAGCAAAAGCCGCCGATTGGGATGTTGAAGAATTCTGAATCTTGGAAGTGGGCGCGGCAACTTTATTGGCAGAACCGAAAACCGACCAAAGAACAGCCACGGCCACGGCGATTATCAAAATAATTATTAGAATATAAATATTTTTCTTCATTTAGTTAAAAAATAAAGCTGCTATCTTTTTGGCTTGAGAATGTTTGTAATATATTCTCGTCGTTTGATTTTAATATTATCACGTTTTTTAATTTTCTGAAGGGGCTCACACTCTTATTATATCACGGATTACGAAAATTAAATGCCGGCTACCTGAAAATTACTCCGTATTTTTCTTCAAGTATTTTTTTGATTCCGCTGATTTTTTCGTCAACTTCTTTATCTGATAAAGTTCTGCTGTCGGAACGGAACACTAAACGAAAAGTTAGGCTCCGCATATCTTCCTTCATATCTTCATCGGTATACTCATCAATCAAATCAACGTTTTCTATATTACTAAGATCATATTCTGAAATATCCATTAATATATTGCCTATCCTGAACTGCTTGTCAATCAAAAACGACAAATCTCTTATGATTGCCGGATATTTAGGAAACGGCTCAAATTCTTTTTCGCCCTCCATTAAATTCATCAGCCTTTCTAAATCTTCAATTTCGGCTGTTGCCGCCAAAAACCCTTTTCCGCCCGAAATATTTATCAATTCTCCCAAAACCAAGCCGTCGGCTTCAATCCTTAATCCATTCGGAGTTTCATTAAAAAAATAATCAATTATCCCTATTTTCTTAAAAAGCTCATCAATTATCCCTTTAAGCTCCAAAAAGCGGTTTTCTTTTTTTGCGGCTAGAACAATGCCTAAATTCCATTTTTCCGCCAAAGAGCCACCCGTGCCCGCGTAAAAAACTTTCCCTATTTCAAAACTTTGGAAACGCTCAAAAAATCTTGAATTATCTTCAAAATTTTTAACAAGCCCTGGTTTTAGTTCCGGCCGCAGAACTTCAAACTGCTCGCTGATAGGATTTTTTAGAAATTCCAGGACTTTTTCCGGCATTACGCTAATCGCCTCCTTTTTTGATATAAATGAATAATTATAAATTTCATCAATGCTAAGCCCTGTTAATATTCTCCTGATTTCTTCCTTAAACATAACAATATCATCCTCTTTAGCGGAACCAAGTTGGACAACAGGAGGAGCGGCGCGAAGCGAGTTATAACCGTACAACCTGGCAACTTCCTCTGCTAAGTCGGCGAAATTAGAAATATCCGTCCTTAAAACCGGCGGCTCAACCAGAAACACTCCGGGCGTTTTTTTGCTTATCGTCTTTATTGTAAATCCCAGACGCTCCAGATATTTTATAACAGCAGGCGGCCCTAAATCTACGCCAATAAATTTTCTTAATTTTTCAACATTAAACTCAATCAGCTCGCGACTGACCGGCTTTGGATAGAAACTGGCCGAATCAACTAACTTAACGCCCATTTCTTTAAGCAGAATCGTAACGCGATCCATCCCTAAACCGGCCAGATCGGGACTTAAGTTATGGGCAAACCTCAAAGACGCATCGGTCTGAAGACGTATTCTTTTTGACGTTTTAAAAATATTGGCTCCGTCAAAATTAGCCGCTTCCACGACAATCCTTTTTGTCTTGGCGGTTATTTCCGCTTCCTTTCCTCCTTTAATACCGGCGATAGCCAATGGTTTTTTAAGGTCGGCGATAGCCAGCGCTTCTTCATCAAGATTTATATTCTGGTTGTCTAAGGTTTTTATTTTTTCCTTATTTTTGGCGCGACGGACAACTATTTCGCATCCTCCCCTGCTGTTTTTCTCAAGTTTATCGGCGTCAAAAGCATGAAGCGGCTGGCCGACTTCAATCATAACGTAATTCATTGCGTCTACTACCGGATTAATGGAATTAATCCCGCAATCAGCAAGAAAGCCTTTTATTTTTTTATTTAAAGGACGGAAAGCTTTTTCGTTAATTTCAAAATACCGCGCTTCGTATCTAGAACAAAGAGAGGGGTCTTTAACGCTGATTTTTAGAAATCCTTTTCCGGAAGGCGGATTAATTATCTCTGATTTTAGCGGCGGTATTTTCAAGTCAAAAACGGCAGCGGCTTCTTTGGCTATTCCCCAATGGGAAGCGGCGTCTGAAAAACGGTTAGGCGAAACTGCGATTTCTAAATTTTTTCCACCGCCTTCAGCCTCAAAAGATTTTAAATTAAGTTCTTGAATAAGCTTCGCTTGAGGCGGAACCTTTGGCAGGAGTTGTTTTATTAAAGCGTAAGAAAATTTCATTTTATTTATTTATGATTCTATTTATCCGACGCCTGCTTTTATCGCGCAAGTTGCAATATAAATTACGACTGAATTTACGGACATATAAACTGGCGTACTTTATTGATTTAGCTAAATAGTAATAAATCATCTTATTAAAATTGCTTAATAAACCGCAGATCGCCGCTATAAAACAAGCGGATGTCCGGGATTTTATACTTAATCATCGCCAGCCGATCCAGGCCGACGCCGAAAGCAAACCCCTGGTATTCGTCAGGATTATAATGCGCCGCCTCAAAAACCGCCCTATGAACCATCCCTGCCCCCATTACTTCCAGCCATTTAGTTTCGCCTTTTTTGGAAGGAAGCTTAATATCAACTTCAACGCCTGGCTCAACGAAAGGAAAATAACTTGGCCTAAAACGAAATTCAATTTTCTTCCCTTGTTCGCCTCCTTCGGGAAAAAATTTTCTGAAAAATTCTTCAATAATAAATTTAAAATTCGCCAGCGAAACGTCTTTACCGACCATCAGCCCTTCAACCTGATAGAAATTAATCTCGTGGCTGGCGTCGGTCGCTTCATAGCGGAAAACCCGGCCCGGCACGATAACCTGAAAAGGAGGCTGATGCGCTTCCATAAATCTTATCTGCATCGGGCTGGTATGAGTTCGCATAAGCAATTGCGGATTGCGGATTGCGGATTGCGGATTTTTTGATTCTTTAAGCCAAAATGTATCCCACATTTCCCTCGCCGGGTGGTCAGGGGGGATATTTAAGGCGTCAAAATTATAATATTCGCTTTCAACTTCAGGCCCTTCAATAACAGAAAAATTAAGCTTAAGGAAAATATCGCGGACCTCTTTTTCTACTTTGCTTAAAATATGCCGGTGACCCAGTGAAATTTTCTTGCCGGGAGCAGTCAAATCAAGATTGATTATCGGCGCGGATTTTTTCTCTAAAGATTTTAATTTATCATCTAGAAGAGAATTTATTTTTTGTTTAAGCGAATTGATTTGAGACCCAAACTCCCTCTTCTTTTCCGTTGATAAAGACGGTAATTTCCCAACCAAAACCGCTATTTTTCCTTTCCTGCCCAAATAATCAATCCTTATCGCCTCAAGGGCTTTGACGTCGGGAGCTTTTTGAATTTTTTCCAAAAATAATTCTTCTTCCTTTTTAATGTTTTCCAGCTCCATTTATAAATTTTATAAAATCAACCGATTTTAGGCAATTCGCCGTAAATATCGTAAAAAGCAAAAAAATCCCCCGTTCCGATAATTCGGAACAGGGGAAAATGCTTAGCGGTTTCGCGCAAACTGAAGGAGCGCCTTGAAATGAGAGAATGTCACCTTAACGTAAGGATCTAAACTGATCCGTTTTGTTTCGTTGTCATATCCGATGCTTACCCAGCTGTATTTTACAACTTTCTCCTCTTCGCTTGGCGGCTGCTGGGGATTGAATTTCCATTCCTCGTTTTCTTTGAGTTTGTAATCAAAGAAAATCTGAAGGTGAAGCTTTCCCGGATTTTTTTCGTCATCGCCAAGGCGGGCATACGCAAACTTAACTCTTTCCACATCGATAACATTTCCGGATTCTTCTAACGTCTCTCTTTTGATCGCCACTCTTATGATGGCGATAAGATCCTGATAATTAACGCCAGCTATGCCTTTTTCGCCCAAAGCGGGCAAAACTCCCTTCTGGTCGTCCTGTTTGTCCACTTTGCCGCCGATAAGTCTTGGTTCCGGCTTTTTGTCTTCAGAAATAATGAATACCTTATTACCACGCCTCACTATTATCCCGACAAAAATGCTGCCGATAGGCCTCTCAATATACCGCAAATCGCTTTCTCCTGCAATGGACAGTTTTTCTGTTGGCTGAACGCTTGACGGCGCCGCCTGAACGTTTAAATCACCCATAAATACCTCCTTTCTTTAATTTTTAATCGCTTCGCTCGGCCGAAATAAACGCTAAAAACATTTATTTCTTCCTCGTTTGAAATTTTAAAGTGCTGTTTTACTTAATTAAATAATAGCAATAAAAATTATAATTGTCAAGTCTGATGCGTAATAGCTCAAGCGCATCAATAAAATCAATGAAATCCTAAGAAAATCGGATTTCCTCGCGATTTTTAATTAGAACTTTATTTCTTGGTTAAAGTCAGCCTGTCCAGATTTAAATATTCCTCTACGGATTTCGTATCTATTATCGCTCTACTTGATAATTCTTTTAAAAAATCCTTGAATATTTTTTTGCTAAAAAAATTGTTTCCCGGCTCGTTCATCGGGAAAATAAAAGCCTGCCCTCCGGGTTTAAGAGTCCTTAAAATTTCATTAAACATCAATTTATATTCCGATTTATATTTCGGCATATAGTGAGGAACACTGAATAAGGCAACCTCTGCGTCAAAAGAATTGTCTTTAAAAGGCATCTCTTGCACTATGCCGGCAACAGCATTTATTTTCCCTATCTTTCCTTTATCTAAAACCCCGGGCAGCTCCCTCTTGTTTAATCCTTCAATTGCCAGCCCTGATTTTAATTCCGGATTAAAAGCAACGACGTTTATCCCTTCTTTGTCCGCCTCCCTGATGAATCGCCCCGAATGGCCCGAGCCTATATCTAAAACTAATTTCCCCTTAAGATCCTCAATGGGCAAACCGAGATATTCCCTGTAGGACGCCAACGATCTGTCGGTGATCGTGGTCCCTTCGTAAGCCCTCCTTTCTTTTGCGCTAAAATCTGATTCTGGCTTATAAAGTTCTTTCATGATTTTAATTATTATCCAAAAAAACTTTTATATTTAAGATTAGTTGTTTGCCCAAGGAGATTTCTTACCGGATTTTTTCTCCGAGTTTATCTGGTTTAATATAGATCTGGCTTCATCTTTATCAGATCTTATTTTACTCATCGCCTTAATATTTATATAAGAAGCCACTTCTCCTGTTTTTGTTTTAACGGTTGATTCTTCAATATACTTATTATCCTTGCTAAGCTTGTTTTCAACGATTAAATCGCCGTTTAGTTCGGCTGCCCTGAATATACTTTCGGCCCGAATAACATTTTGATCGTCGGAATCGCTCAAACCCGCCTTTTGGTCTTTGGTTACGATCGGCTTGTCTTTCGTATTTTTATTCAACCGACCGCTATAAGCTTTTTCGTTCTCGTAATAGACAAGATCGCCATTTTTATTCCGAATAAAAATCTCTTTATTTTTGCCGTCAGGATAACACTTCACTTCTTCCGTCAGCTCTCCTTTTTCAATTAATTTATCCAAATCTTCTTGCGCTATAGCTTCTATTTCATTATCAAAACGCGCCTCTGTGTCTGAATCCGGATTTGCTTTATCAAACTTATTTAAATAATTTATATCTATATTTTCTCTTTTACTCATTATGTTTTGTTGCGGAGACGGGAGTCGCCCGCGACTAAATTTTTTGCCGTCGCAAAAAATTTGTCTGGGCACCGCCTCATTCAAATTTACTATTGTAAATTTGAACTCCGGCGTTCAACTCCTTTTGTTGCGGAGACGGGAGTTGAACCCGTAAACTTCAGCTTATGAGGCTGACGAGGTAGCCGCTCCTCTCCTCCGCGATTTATAGTAGTATCATATATAAAAATAAATCATTTGTCAAAATAAAATTTTCTGATAAAATAAAAAAGTCGTCAGGGTAGCTCAGTCGGTTAGAGCGTGGCATTCATAACGCCAAGGTCGTGGGTTCGATTCCCACCCCTGACACCGTAAGGAAAAGATAATAGAATAAAAGTTATGGATTCAAACATAAATAAAGAAACACTTAAACACTTGATGGAATTAGCTCGGCTTGAGGTTGGCGGAGATAAAGAAGAAAAACTCTTAAAGGACATCAAAAGCATTCTCTCTTATTTTGAAGAACTCCAGTCGCTTGATACTCAGAACATTGAGCCGATGACTGGCGGCACTAATTTAAAAAATGTTTTTCGCGGCGATGAAGAAAGGGAAAATTCTTTCCGCGGTTCAGGCGCCGAACTATTCCCCGAATCGCAGGACGGGTTTTTAAAGATTCCGGCGATTTTTAAAGAAAAAAATGCCCAGTAATACAACTTTGACTTAAAATTATGTTTTGCCTTAAACTATCGCAATTAAAAATAAATAAAGGTCTCAATATAAAATTGAAAATAGACTTTATCGCCAAGGGCGGTCAAAGTTTATATACAGGGAATGATTAGCCTGCGCGATTTAACCTTAAAAAATTTCCACGAAAAGCTTGTCAAAAAAGAATTTTTAGCGCTGGAGATAGCCCAGGCATTTTTTAAATACATAAAAGAAACGGATCAAAAAATAAATGCTTACGTTAATCTTCTTGAAGAAGACGCTCTGAAAGACGCGGAGCGCGTTGATTTACTTATCCAAAAAGGCGAGGATTTGCCGCCCTTGGCTGGCGTGCCCTTGGCAATCAAAGATGTTATTTTAATAAAAGGTCATTTGGCGACCGCGTCGTCAAAAATGCTGGAAAATTACCGCGCCAGCTACGACTCTACCGTTATTAAAAAATTAAAAGAGCAAAACGCTGTTTTCCTTGGAAAAACCAATCTTGATGAATTCGCCATGGGTTCCTCAACGGAAAATTCCGCTTTTAAAACAACAAAAAATCCTTATGACTTAGAACGCGTCCCCGGAGGATCATCGGGAGGATCGGCTGCAGCCGTTGCCGCCCATATAGCAGTCGCTTCGCTTGGCTCCGACACCGGCGGCTCAATCAGGCAGCCGGCTGGATTTTGCGGCATCGTCGGCTTAAAGCCTACCTATGGCGCTGTTTCTCGTTACGGACTAATGGCGATGGCTTCCAGTCTGGACCAAATAGGTCCGATGACTAAGACTGTTGAAGACGCCTCTATCTTATTCTCGGCAATTGCCGGCGGCGACAAGATGGACGCCACCAGCCAAAATATTAATTATGGCGAAGAGCTTTTAAATCCTGATTTTAAAAAAGTAAAAAATTTAACCGTCGGCTTACCCGAAGAATTCTTTGCCAAAGGAATAGATAAAACCGTTTCGGCCGGCCTAGATCAGGTAATAAAAGAAATAGAAAGCTTAGGATTGAAAATAAAAAAGATATCCCTACCCCACGCCAAATACGCGCTGTCCTGTTATTACATAATTATGCCCGCCGAAGTCAGCGCCAATCTGGCGAAATTTGACGGCTTAAGATACTCGCCGGTCAACGGAGTAGACAGGAAAAATCTTGACTTGTCGGAACTTTATAAGCAAAACCGCAGCGTCGGCTTCGGCGAAGAGGTTAAACGCCGCGCTATTTTGGGAACTTTCGTTTTGTCTTCCGGTTATTACGACGCTTATTACAATAAAGCCCAAAAAGTCCGCTCTCTAATTAAGAAAGATTTTGACGAAGCGTTTAAAACTGTTGACGTAATCCTGTCACCGGTTTCACCGACGCCGCCGTTTAAAATCGGCGAAAAAACCGACGATCCTCTGGAAATGTATCTCTCCGATATATTCACCATTCCAATAAACCTCGCCGGAGTTCCCGCTATTTCTATCCCCGTCAATAATTGGAATAAAATAAGCCCTCTTCCTTTGGGCTTTCAGCTTATAGGCAAACATTTCCGCGAAGTTGACATTTTAGGATTAGGACGGTATTATGAGGAACTGAAATGACAACTACACCTACTCTGCCCGATCAAATTCTTGGGCTGGAAAAACTCCTTTATAGCAACGTTTTAAGCGTCGCCGTTCCCGACGGGAAACTTTTATTCGCCGATTCGCTAAACCTGTTTTTTAAATATTTAGGCGACATAAAATTAATAAGCATAGCTATAACTATAATATTACTTTTTGGCGCTCTTTATTTTGTCGTCGCCAGCAACTGGCCGGGATTGAACAGATTATTCGCTTCGGCTATTGAGAAAAAAGCTAAAAATAAAAAGCTGGTTAATAAATCATGGCTAAAAATAAAAAAATTGATGTCTTATAATGACGAAGGGCATTTCAAGCTCGCTATTATTGAAGCGGATAATGTTTTGGATAATATTTTGAAATCAGCCGACACGCCAGGTGAAACTTTGGGCGAACGGCTTAAAAGCCTGAATCCTGCCCAGCTCCCCAACCTGAATGAAGTCTGGGAAGCGCACAAAATCAGAAACCGGCTGGTACACGAGCCAGATTATTCTTTAGACTCGCAAACCGCGGCAAGAACAATCAGTTTTTACGAAAAAGCGTTTAAAGGTTTGGAACTTATAGATTAGTAAAATAATCTCTCAAACTTTGATATATCAAAAAAATAACTGCCGGAAATAGCCTTATTAATCGATAAACCAGATAAGATTTTCATCTCCTTGGTCAATTGAACGGCGTTGGCGTGCGACATAACGCCAAGACAGGACTGAAGCGAAGCCATAAGGGATTCTTCGGAAATAGTTCCAGCGCGGCGAGTCTCTATCTTATTTCGTAATTTTGCGAATATC
>JAMDBA010000047.1:0-1026 GCA_023484365.1 Patescibacteria group bacterium | reverse complement strand
ATGTTTAGGGAAAGACACGTAGCCGAGAAAATCGATGCCTTGGCTTAATTTTCTGATAGAAGTCTTTTCCGGATGCAGGGCGAGAGCGAGACGATCGCGGAGGAATCTGGAAATAGGATCAATCAGATTTTCCAGATATACCTTATCCGGCGACGCTATTGCAAAATCATTCGGGGCATCTCCGCCAGAGGCGGGCAAGAAGTCCATCTCCATCCTTCATCGCGCTCTGCCGCAATCCGTAGACGGCGGCATTCCGGCGATATCTCAAAGGCGAGACATCCTGCGAGGCGAAGCCTTAACCGCGCCTGCATTAGCAAGATGAAATAATTGTAGCAAAATGATTAATAAAAATAAAAGAGCCTCCGGGCGAAAAAAATCGCGCCGAAGGCTCAAGGTAATCAAGAGGATCAAGCCCTCAAGTCCGCCAGCTGGCGGATCAAGGTTCTACTCGGACTTCCGGGCGGAAGCAAGACCGACATTGCCGCTACGGTTTCCATTCCAGTCGTAGCCGACGGCGAGGCCGTACGAATCAAAGCTACCAACGCTGACATGATCGCCGTCAGAATCCATATCAGAGCAACGGACATAGATGTATTCCATCAGCCTCTCGCCGGTTGCGAGATAATGGCCAATAATGGTATAAACCATTAATTGGGCTGTGGGCGTCTCTTCGTTGTTGGTAAGGAGAGCTTGCTGTTCCTGGTACGTCTTGTCGGTTGAGTTGTCAACGGGGGTCTTCTTGATAAGCTGCCAGCTTGCTTCTCCCTCATCCTTAGCGAATACCTGATTGTTGTACCAGGCATCATAAAAGAGCTTGTTCTCTACTTTGCCACGGATATCGAGAATGGACATCGGAATGACCGCGACGAGAATATGCGTGTTTTTGCACTTTCTCAGTGTCGCCTCGCTGAACGGTATCTCGGCGAGAGCGGCGAGCTGACTCTTTGAGGGGTTAACCCCGAAGTGTTTTACCGCTTCCTCTACTCCAAAGAAGTTCTTGCCCATTATTTCACGGGCGAGCTTCTG
>JAMDBA010000040.1:11728-26247 GCA_023484365.1 Patescibacteria group bacterium | reverse complement strand
TATAGCTGGATTCCAGATGCCTGGTTATTCAACCGCTCCTACTCAGATAGGTATGGGATCTTCAGGAGTTGAGTTGGCTCAATACCAAATTCAACCTTCAACAGTTGAATCGGTGAATGTCACTAATGTTTATCTGCAGTCAACATCAACCTACGCGAGCGCTTTCTACAACTATCGCGTTATGGTTGGTAGCCAGCAATACGACTCAACCTATGTCAGCTTGAACGGAACTACGTCTCCATATACGGCTGAAATTACTGGCGTTAATCTTCCTGTTCCTCAAAACGGTTCTCCTATTACTGTTGCTGTCTATGCCGATGCGTCTTCTTGGTCAACAATGCAACAAGCCGGCTATACTTCAACATCCACCATTTCTACGACAACTGTCGCAATAACGAAGATGGATTACACTGGCGTCGCTTCTAATCAAACGAACAGCGCCACTTCTTCGGCTGCTGGCAATGCTTTCGCCTCATTGAGGACGACATTAACCCCGGCCGCTGCTACAGCTGCCTATGGAGGAGGAAATCTTGGCTACGGTGGCTTTACTAGCAGGACATTAGTTGGAGCATTTAACCTTTCTGCTGGTTCGTCTAACCAAGTCCAGATGAATTCCATGGATCTTACATTGTCATTGGGAAATATGACTACTCCCGCAACAACTACTACGAGCACCGTGATAACAGTAAACGATCCTAAATTAAATATTGATTTAGGAACGACTACTATAGCGATTAACGGCATCACAACGAGCACCGTTACGTTAAGTTCAAGTTCTGTTGTCCCTGCTGGCGTTTCAGAAGAGTATTATGTTTACGCTAATCTTGCTGGCTACAGTAAGACCAATGCGCAAGCTGCCTCTACTGCTCAAATGTCGCTTTACAACTGGAATTGGCAAGATGGGACGAGGGTGAATATCGGTCCTAATCCGAATATAACACTCCCGGTTCCTGGCAATTCTATAACTGTTAACTAGTAGTTAATTAAGTTTCCCGATAGCTTTTAAATCGGCGGCAGCGATTGCGATAAAGGTAATCGGCTGCGAAACTTAAAACCGCCCTCCGGGGCGGTTTTAGGTTTGTAAAGTTGACTTTCGTAAAATAATTATCTTATAATTAAATTAATGAAAAAATATATTTTTAATTTATCTTTACCTGTTTCTGTGCTGAAAGAAAATAAACGTTTTATCGCTTACACTCCTGCTCTTGATTTGTCAACTTCCGGAAAAACTTATGCCGAGGTTAAAAAACATTTTAGCGAAGCGGTTAAAATTTTCTTTGACGAATTAGTCGAAAGGGGAACTTTAGAAGAAACACTTAGTAATCTTGGTTGGAAACAAATCCAGAAAAAATGGCAGCCGCCCACTGTTGTTTCTAATGAATTGCAATCGGTAAGCATTTAATTTTTTATCAATGCCTCGGATAACGCCGATATCGTGGAAAAAATTTGAGAAATTTTTATTTTACGTGGGTTGCTCCTTTACGAGAGAGCGTGGAGATCATAGGATTTATTGGCGAGTTGGAATTTATCGTCCGTTAGTTATCCCTAAGGATCCCCAAATTCCAGTTTTCGTTATAAGAAACAATATTCGTTTACTAAATATTTCACCAGAAGAATACTTAGAAATAATAAATCGTATTTAATTTTCCCGATAGCTTTAAAACCGCTCTCCGGGGCGGTTTTAAGGTTGCTTTATCATCTTATTTTTTTGAATATAATTCATTTTTCAATTCAAGAAATAACAGCAGGGAAGATCGTGAATATTTTACTGCTAAGCGATGTCTGTGTTAAAAAGTTGGGAGGGTAAAGTTATCCACAGTTTTCGCGTTTTTTTTTTTTTACTTTTTGTGTTTTACTTAATTTAAATAGTCGCTGCTCCGGCTCTTTTTGGCGAGCGGAGCACTAAATAAATTTTTCAAATATCTATATGTATAAAAAAATATTTTTAGGGGCAATTTTTTTTATTGCTCTTTTTTCGGTTTTATTAGTCGGTCCCGGCGCGGCGAAAGCGACGGTTACAGCGTCGGTGACGCCGCTTACCGAAGCGATGTTTATCCCGCAAGATACGCAAAACGCTGTAACAAACTATTCAAATCCAAATCTTATGGGCGGTACCACAGCAATAATACCTTTTCAAATTAACGTAACATCAACGGCGGGAGAAACATTAAGCAGTGTTGCTTTTACTATTAATAATGCATCAACAACTACTTCTACTCAGGCAACCTCATCGATGTTTAATGACGCCGAAGTATATAGTGGTGCGCTAGGACCTGGCATGTCGCTAGCGGGCAGTACGAGTTCGGCTAATATTAATATAGGAGCGACTACAACGATAAACATTACATCTCCGGCGACAACAACGACTTCAACATATACGGTTTGGCTGAGATTGTTGCCGGCGCCAACAAGCACGTATTGGACAGATCATGGTTATCCAGACGCGACAACGACTCCTCCGGTTCAAATTACGGTGAGTATCGCCCCCAACGGTCTTATTATGTCAACCTCTTCACCAACAATTTCCGCGACCACCACTCAGGTTTTTATTGCTGATACTCATTCACAAGTTCCTGCAACTTCTTCTATTTCGGCTAATTACAGCGGGGGAGTTTATAGCATTTTTAGTACTGGCGGAGCAGAAGAGCAGGGCGTGTTAAACATTTATAATTCCTCCAGCTCCACATCAACAATCGCGACGGCTAACGTCAATGCCAGCGGCGTGTTTTCGCCCGTCAGTATCGGCAGCCAATATATGTCCTCGGTTTGGGTTTCGGGTCGAGATATATTAAGTAATCCCACTAGCTCGCTCATCCAATATAATTTACCGGCGGCGCCAACGGTTACTTCTATAAAAGCTTTCGCTGACAGAATAATTATAAACGCTAGCGCGAATTTAAACGGCCAACAGGCGATGAATTGCAATAATTATCTCATTAACGGATCGTCTCCTAATTGCAGCGGCTCTAACGGCGCTTATGTCAATTTTAACGGCAATCAGATGACGATTATGGGATTGAGTTTAACTCCGGGGACGAATATAAGTTTTTCGGTTTCCGGAATCGCGGATAACACTCAAGACCAGTTTCCTTTAACTTTTTCCACTTCAAGTCTGGCGGTTTCCAGTTCTTTGACGCCGTCAATTTCTTCTATATCGCCAAGCCAGGGAGTAGTCGGCGCCTCTATAACTATAACAGGCAGTAATTTTGGGAGCGCTACTGGGACGGTTATGTTTTCCGGAGGGATGAATCAAAACGGTCCATTGCCTCCCGTCCAAGCCACAATTACGGCTTGGGGTTCCAGCTCTATTACCGTGACCGTGCCTTCGGGAGCGCAGGCGGGTCCGGTTATTATTGCCAACTCCGACGGAATGACTTCAAATGTGTCGCCAAATACGATGTTTTTTGTTCTTGGAAATGTTTACGTTAAATTATTCCTCGGCTCAACAAGCACGCCGATAACTTCTTCGGCGAATATGAGGATTTTTATCGGCGGACCAAACGGTATGGCCAGCTATTACGACGGCGATGGGTCAACTGTTTTTAACACCTCAACTTATGTCTATACCATACCGAATGTTCCTTCAATGGGATTTGCTTGGGCTTACGACGCTTCAGCGACCGACTTACCGGCTCCTGGTTCTCAATTTCAAAACACCTCTTCAACTAATCCGCTGAATCTGATTCTTGCCGGAGCGTCGGTAGGAAAAGTTACGGGAATTATTAACGCCGGTTCAACTTACGGAGCGAACAAAATGGTGGCGGTGATGGCTTTACCTCAAGGCTCTTCTAATGTAATGGGTCCTGGCGGAGTTCAGCCACAATTTTTCACGACCAACAGCAACGGCACCACAAGTTATGCCATCGCCATTCCGGCGAACGGAACTTATGACATTGAAGCCCATATGACGCCTTCTACCAGCTCAACTCCGTTAAGCGATCCGAGCGGTCAAAACGCGACGATTTCAACCTCAACTGTTTCTCTCAATTTCACCTTTACCACGGCAACCAGAAAAATTTTAGGGCAAGTAGTCGGCGCTAACGGCAGTCCGTTAGCCGATCCGTCGGCTTATAACGGAATGTTTGTAAATGTTTATCAGCCGGTGGCGGGCGGTAATTCCAGCGTCGGTCAGCCGGATTCCAGCGGAAATTTCACCCTCTATGCCAACGACGGAGTTTATAATTTGGATGTCAGCGGGCCGAATGTCCCGAATCCCATTGGGCAGTCAATTACCGTAACGGACGACCCTTCTTTTGATTTAACAGCTACAAGTTCAGTGGTCATAATAAAACTTCAGCCGCCGACCAGCTATATTTCGGGAACGGTTAAAGACGGCCAGGGAAATGCTATTTCTGGCGCTGATATAAACGCTTTTTGCGTCAACGGACCGGGTAATGGCCACACGATAACCGATAATCAGGGTTCTTATAAGATGTACGTGCCAGCTTGTTCTAATTACGACGTTAACGGTTTCTCGCCAAATTATGGAAAACTTGCCGATCAAACAAGCATAAATGTTCCAAATAACGGCAATGCGACGGTTAATTTCTTTTTAAGCAGTTCTAATTATATAACAGTTTCGGGAATAATCCAGGAAAATAGTTCAGCCTTGGCTGGCGCCAATGTCTGGATAACTGAAGGAGAATTAGGAATGGGTATTGCCGGAGGGAACACTGATGCCAGCGGAAATTTCTCTTTGACTTTTCAAAAGGGATTAAGCAGCGACCTTTACCTTCATGCTTCCGTTAATGGAATGGGGCAGGTAGTTGATCAATCACTCGGTTCGGTTACAACCTCAACTTCAGAAGGAACTATAAATGCCACGGTAGCGACCATAACTGTCCATCTTGAGCTGGGGAATACTTTTAATAATGTATTTTTGGGAGCTCATAGCGCTATCGGCGGAGGATATTCCAATACCCCAGTAGCAACTTCATCGTCTTATGATACTTATGATATTACAGTTCCTTATTCCGGCTCTTCCACTAATTACACGATTAGCGGGGGTATTCCGGGCGGTTCAATTCCCGCGACAACGACGGCGGTCGGCAGCGGTGGCGTAACGGTCACTATTAATCTTTCCAGCGGCTTCTTTACCGTTTCCGGAACAGTCAGCGGGAATGCTTCAAGTTCTTATGTTTGGGCTGGAGGTCCTAACGGCGGTGGAGGAACAGCTGTTAATCCCGACGGATCATTCTCTCTTTCGTTGCCGTCTGGAACCTACGATATCGGTGTTAATAAAACAGGATTTATCGGTTCAATGGTTTCCGGCATTTCGGCTGCTACCTCCGGTTTAGCTCTTTCCCTGACTACCAGCACGCAGACTATCAGCGGAACGGTTGAATACAACGGGGCTTCAATGGCTAACGTCAATGTTTGGGCGGATAATGGGAACGGCGGTTATTCTTCAGGATATTCCGATGCTAACGGAAACTTTAGTCTAAGCGTTGGGAGCGGCTCTTATACTCTTAATGCTATCACCAACGGATATAACGGCGTGGCGCAGATTGTTTCTTCCGGCGCGAGCGGAGTTATTCTCAATTTAACAGCCATAAGTTTTACGCCAACTCAAACAACCCAATCGGTATCTCCGTCTAATCCACTTCCTATTTCATCCAGTAATTCGGTATTATCGCTGCCTCAAGGCATGGTTAGCGGCAGCACAAATGTTCAGATTTCAATGACTAATACGATGAATACTCCTAACACCACAGGAGCAAGCGTTGTCGGCACAGGCGTTGATATAAGCGCGTCCTATGTTTCCGGTTCAACCGACCCGATTCATAATTTGCTTAAGCCGGCCACTATTGAAATGGTTTTGACTAAGAGTGATTTAACAGCTAAGGGTATATCTAATCTTGCCGACGCTGAAAATATATACATTGGTTATTTGAATAATAATTCTTGGGTTCAAATTCCGACTACATTCACGTTAACTCCGGCGGGAGCTACCTGGGACACTTTAACTTCAATTAAATACAGCGGATCAACCACCCACTTCTCCATATACGCTCCAATTTCACAGTCGGGGACCATGGCGACGCCAACCGGAGTTACGGCTTCGGCGGGTAATGCGCAGGTCACGATTTCCTGGAATGCGGTAAGCGGCGCCGCTTATTACGAGATTTTCAGGCAGAGTGTTGGAATTGCCACGACTACCGCGGTTTCTTATGCCGATACGGGCTTATCTAACGGAACAGCTTATTCTTACGCGGTTGAGGCTTTTGACAGCGCCGGCAGCAATCACTCGGCGGCCAGTGGCGCGGTTTCTGCCACGCCGGCGGCTCCAGCTAGTAGTGGCGGCGGCGGAGGCGGAGGCGGAATTTCTTATGCAGCGCCTTCAGCTCCGGCGGGCGGTTTCAGTATTCTAATCAATAATGGAGCTTCTATGACCAGTAATCCGGTTGTTACTCTTACTCTGAATGGAGGTTCTGACGCGGTTAAAATGGCCATTTCGGAAGATCCTAATTTTATCGGCGCCAGCCAAATCACTTATGCTTCTTCTACTATTTACACGTTATCAGCCGGAAACGGACAAAAAACGGTTTACGCTAAATTCTTCAATGCTCCAGGATTGTCTTCGCCGACCGTTTCTTCTACTATTACTTTGTCTTCTTCCGGGGGATTAGGTAATTCCGTTATCCAAGGTGTAGTTAGTTCGCAGGGGGCGGCGATAAAAGGCGCTATAGAATCTTTCACTCATCGCTTGGTAATTGGAATGTCCGGCGCGGAAGTTAAGAGTTTGCAGGAATTATTGGCTCAAGATAAGAGTATTTATCCTCAAGGAATAATCTCCGGATATTTTGGCGCTTTAACACAAAAAGCAGTTGAGAGATTTCAGGAAAAATATGGCATTGCTCATCCTGGTATTGCCGGTTACGGAGAAGTAGGACCGCATACAATGGCCAAGCTTAACGAGCTATTATCTTCGGAGTCTGCCCCGGCTCAAACTTCAACTTCAACATCCACTCAGGCTTCATCTGCAACTCAAACTCCATCTGCGGCAAATACCCAACTAATAGAACAGCTTCAGACAAAAATCCAGGAACTTCAGCAGCAATTAGTCGTGTTACTGAACGAATTGGCGCAAAGTCTTAAATCAGGCAAATAAAACAATCAGCCCCCGACCCAAATCGGGGGCTGATTGTTTTGTAGTGGTTTGATATAATAAAAATAAGCAGCTGATGACCAAGAAAAACATTATAATTATTATAGTTTCTGCGCTTATTGTTATTATCGTGGTTGGCGGTTATTTTTACTGGAAATCAAAAACAAATCAAGCTTCGGCTGTCGCTTCGCCGGCGATTTCAGAAAATCCTGCGACAAATAGCTTAGACGCGATAACCCAAAATGCTTCTCAAGGAGTACTTCCTTCAATCGGAGGCGTCGCTAATCCAATTGGAACAAGTTCAAATTTAAACCCAACCGCCCAAACGAATCCTTTTAATTACCTAAAAACAAATCCTTTCCAATGAAAAATAATTTTAAAATAATAATTTTGTGTTTAATTATTGTCGGCGCAGGCATTTTAACGGGAATAATTATTAACGTCGCTTCAGCGCAAACATCAGTCGCTCCGTTAAGCGTCGCTAATATAAATTATCCGATAGCGGCATTGGGAAATTGCCAAAGCCAATCGGCCTGTAAGACTTATTGTGATAATCCGGCTAATTTAAATGCCTGTCTTAATTACGCTCAAGAAAATAATTTAATGTCTCAGGATGATATCAATGCCGCCAAAAAATTTTTAGCCGCCGGAGCCAAAGGTCCGGGCGGTTGCACAAGCAAAGATTCCTGTCAATCTTATTGTAATGATATAAAACATATTAACGAGTGCGTTGCTTTCGCCCAAAAGACAGGGATTTTACCGCCCGATAAATTAGCGGAGGCGGAACAAGTCCAGGCGGCGATTAATAAAGGAGTTCAACCGCCATCCTGCAATAGTAAAGAAGAGTGCGACGTTTATTGCAGGCAGCCAGCCAATATGAAGGCTTGTATTACTTTTGGCGAAGCGGCCGGGCTGCTTCAGGGGCAGGATTTAGCAAATGCCCAAAAAGCGTTAGTTGCGATAAATAAGGGGGTTTTACCTCCACCTTGCGGAGGAGAAGACGAGTGTAAAACTTACTGCGCCGATCCGGCTCATATTGATGCCTGTGTTAATTTTGCCGTAGCGGCCGGAATGATGTCTGAACAGGATGCTGAAATTGCCAAAAAAACAGGCGGCAAAGGGCCGGGAGGTTGCGACAGCAAAGAATCCTGCGACGCATTTTGCAATAATCCGGATAATCAGGAAACCTGTTTCAATTTTTCTAAGGATAACGGTTTAATTTCTCCCGCGGATTTACAAAAAATGGAAGAAGGTCAAAAACAAACTCAGCAAGCGCTTCAAAACGCTCCGGCTCAAGTATTGGATTGCCTAAACTCCGCTTTAGGGAGCGACACGATTTCAAAATTAAAGAGCGGAGAGATAATGCCGACTAAAGATATAGGCGATAAAATGAGCCAATGTTTTTCTCAAATAAAGCCGCCGGCTAATTCTTCGGAACCGCAGGGTCAGCCGCAAATGAATCCGGGCGAAGGAATGGCTTTTCCGCCTTTGTCGTCTATGCCTCAAAATATGCAAGACTGCATTAAAGCGGCAATCGGTTCCGACGCTTTCAGCCAACTTCAGTCAGGTTCAGTGAAAGACGCTGGAGAATTATTTAATAAAGCGAATAGTTGCTTTGGTTCTTATCGTCCGCAACAGCAATTTCAGCAAGGAATGCCTCCTCAGCAAAACAATAATCAGCCATCGATGCCCCAAGGAGACAATTATCAAAACGAAAGCGGACAAAATTATTCTGTTCCGCCTCAAGGAATAGGCAGCAGTTCTCCTCAACAAATAATGCCTCAGCAAAATTTTGAAGGTCAGCCGGGGCAATATCCTTCCGGCAGTCAGGAGATGCCGGCTCAAGAAGGAATGCCTCTAAATCAGATTAATCCGGCAAGCGGAACGCCGCCGTCGGGAGTATATCCGGAGCCAATGGCTCCGCAAGGCCAAATTCAACCGATAGCTCCGCCACCTCTGCCGCAAACATCAACGCCGCCTCAATCATATAATTATCCATCAGCAGATTCTCTTTTTGGCTTAATTGCTAATTTCTTATTAAAATAGCCAAAATAAAAATCGCCTTTATCTAAGGCGGTTTTTATTTAGTTGCAATTAAAATAATCTTTTGTCGGGGTGCTGGGAATCGAACCCAGACTACAGACTCCCGAAGCCTGCGTACTACCACTATACGACACCCCGAACTTACAAAATAATAGTATCATTTTATTAAATTTTATAAAGGGCAAAAGTATTTTTTGTTGTATTATTTTTTTGGTTTTTATTATATTATTAAATTATGTTAGTAATCACCACGTCTATATCCGGTTCCGGAAAAGACGAATATTTAAAGAAAGTAAGCGACTACGCAAAAGTTCGCGGCAAGAAAATTAAAGTTTATCCGGTAGGCGATATGTTGCTTGAGCACGCCAAAGATATCCATCTTCAGATTACCGAAGAAAATGTTTTAAACACCAATCCGGAAGCGTTAAGCGCCATCCGCAGCGCGGTGTTTGAAAAAATAATCCGCGAATTGCCGAAGGTTTTAAAAGAATACGACGCTGTTTTTATAAATATCCATGCGATGTTTTACTGGAAGAAAGTTTTTATCCGTTCGTGGGATCCTTATTATGTCAGCCAGCTTAATCCCGATGTTTTTATGAGCGTTATTGACTCAACTCAATTAATCCAAAACAGATTGATAACAAGAAAGCAGTGGCAGGCCAATCCTTTAACCGGAGAGGAAATTCTTTTATGGCGGAACGTTGAAGTTGAGATGACCGCTTCCTGGGCGGAAATGGTAAGAAAGCCGCACTGGATAATGCCGGTGAACGCGCCGGAAAAAGTTATGTATGACGTTCTTTTTGAGCCTAATCGCGAATCGGTTTACACCGCTATGCCGATGACTAATTTGAAAGACCAAAAAATGGTCAAAAAGATAGATAATTTTATTGATAAGCTGATGGATAAATTTATTGTTTTTGATCCGCGCTGGATAGAAAAAGGAGACACGGCGGTCGCCAAAGGAGTTGATCCGGTTTTGTATAACCAGATAGTTGCCCGCGATTTATATTGGCTTATCCATCAGGTAAAAAGGGTTGTTGCTTATATGCCCCAAGTTGTTCTTTCCGCCGGTCTCATAAACGAAATAAGATACGCCCACGAAACCAATAAAGAAGTTTGGCTTATTTATCCAAAAGGCGAAAGGATAAGTCCGTTTATCACTTATTACTGTGACCAAATATTCAGCAGCCCGGAGCAGCTTTTAAAATTCATAAAAGACGGAAGCGGCAAAGAGCGTAAAGCAAAAAGCGCAAGAAGCAAAAAGCGCAAGAAATAAAAAATGGCAAGAGAATTTATAATTCAAAATTCCTGGTTGATCTGGTTGGCTGTTGTTTGGGTTTTGCCGTGGAAAGGATATGCTCTTTGGAAGGCGGCGAAAAATAATCAGCCAGTCTGGTTTATATTTTTGCTTGTCGTTAATACTTTGGCAATTTTGGAAATTTTATATATTTTTGTTTTCGCGAAGGATAAATGGGGATGGTGGAGAAAATCGGCCAATCAAGAAAAAATTGCGGAATTAGAAAAACCAACCGAAGTTTTAAAATTTGAAGATTTTAAAAAAGCGGATTTGAGAGTGGGTAAAATTTTACGGGCTGAAAAAATAGAAAATTCGGAGAAGCTTTTAAAGCTTCAGGTTGATTTAGGCAATGAAAAAAGGCAGATTGTCGCCGGTATCGGCAAGTATTATTCTCCCGACGACTTAATCGGAGGGGAAGTGATTGTGGTTGCCAATTTAGAGCCGCGATCGCTTATGGGTTTTGAAAGCAGGGGAATGCTTTTGGCGGCCAGTGACAAGGAAGTTGTTTTACTAAAACCATCAAGAGAAGTTGTTCCGGGTTCCAAAGTCCAATAATTTCTAAGCCTATAAGTCAGTCTATAAAAAACCTAAGCCCCTCCGAAGAGGGGCTTAGTAAAACAGATTTGAGTTAATGCTTAATCGATATCATCGCTAAGCATTATCGCTCTCATTCATCTTCTAAAGTATAAGCCAACGTATTTTAAAAGTCAACCCCGTAGTAGAATTTTGACTGAATCTTCTGTTTCATATGGTTTGTTCTTGAGAATAAAACGAATGAAAATTAAAGGTTGTTATTTCGTGTTAAACTCTCTATTAAATTTCATGGTCAAAATCTCACTACGGGGTCAAATGTTTTACTTGACAAAATGCTTAAAATAGTTTAACCTTAAACAAGTTTGCGTTGGAGGCGTCAGTAAAATTTACAAAAGAATAAGGAGGCAAGAAATGAAAAGAATAGTGGTTTTTTTGGTTATGGCGATGCTGGCTATGCCCTTAAGAGGGGCGTTGGCAAGCAATCAGAATGGGATCGGCGTTGGAGCGTATGAAGGCATGCATCCGGCCGTCACCATTAAGGCGAGGGCGTTATCAGTAACACCTCTGGAGCTCCAGTATTCCTACATCTTCGGAGCGGGACAGGAAGCAAACATTAATTTATACCTGCTTCACACGAAATGGTTTAAACTTCACCTGATAGACCCCGGAGTATTCATGGGTAAAACCATGAGCGGAGTGGATATCGGCCAGCAATATGATATTTCTGCCGGCGGAGGGATAGAGGCAACAGTCTGGAGAAGGCTGGTTGTTTTCGCCAATGTCAGAGTTTATTTGCCCGATCCCGGTTCGGCTTCAAAGATTATAGACAATCAAACCAAAACATCGGGCGAAAGCACGGCGACTCAGACGAATAATCCCAACCAAATATACGACAGCGCTAAAAACGCGGCGTATAGCTCGGTCAGCGATATTTACGGCAAGGCTTTAAACCATTACCAGATATCGTTTGGCGTTATGTGGTTCCTTTGGTAGCGATCTAAGGAGGCTAAAATTAGCCTCCTTTTTTATGCTATAATATTATTATGGAAATCATTCCGGCGATTAATTCTTTAGATATTGAAGGCGTTGAGGATAATTTAAAAATCGTCCGTCGTCTTGGCGGCTTTTTTTTAAAAAGACCAAAGTGGGTGCACCTTGATTACGCCGATAGCAGGTATACCTTTAACAAAACCTGGGGCAGCCCCGATGAATTTCCGAAGCTTTCCAGGAAATACGGCGATTTAAAATGGGAAGTTCATTTAATGGTTTTGGAGCCGGAAAAAATAATTGAAAGTTATTTTAAAGCCGGCGTAAAAAGGGTGATAATTCAGGCCGAAACAATCAATAATTTTTATTTTCTCATTGAGGCGGCGGCAAAACATAACGTTGAGCTAATGTTTTCGGTTTCTCCCGATGTTCCCGTAGAATCTTTGCGTCCATATATGGCTAAAATTAACGAGTTTCAAGTTTTAGCCGTGCATCCAGGGTTAGCCGGCCAAAAATTTTTACCGTTAAATTTAGATAAAATAAAATACATCCGCAGTCATTTGCCAGACGCGAAAATTGAAGTTGACGGAGGAGTAAATCTTGAAATTGCAAAAATAACTAAAGCGGCAGGCGCGGACATCGCGGTTTCAGCGAGTTATATTTTTAATAACCGCAACCCCAAGAAAGCTTATCGCGATTTGATAAAAGTATAGTATAATTAAATTAAACGAGGTTATTATGATGGAACTTCACGAGGAAAAATTAAAATACTTAGAATTATTAGCCAACCAAATCAGGGAAGATATTATTAAAATGCTTGTTGAGGCGGGCTCGGGGCACTCTGCTGGTCCGTTAGGAATGGCGGACGTATTTACGGTTATGTATTTCCATATTTTAAATCACGACCCCAAAAATCCTGATTGGCCAGATCGCGATCGCTTGGTCCTTTCTAATGGCCATATTTGTCCTGTTTTATACGCAACTATGGCTCGGGCCGGTTATTTTCCTTTGGAAGAATTAAAAACTTTGAGAAAATTAGGCAGCAGGCTCCAGGGTCATCCGCACAGAGAGTCTTTGCCGGGTCTGGAGACTACTTCCGGGCCGCTTGGCTCCGGATTATCACAGGCTATCGGAATAGCTTTAGCGGCCAAGTTAAATAAAAATAAATACAGAGTTTATTGCTTGATGTCGGACGGCGAACACGACGAGGGGAATGCTTGGGAAGCGGTGATGTTCGCTGGTAAAAATAAATTAAATAATATCACGGTAATAATGGATAGAAATAATATTCAAATAGATGGTTTTACCGAAGACGTTATGCCTCTTGAATCAATTAAAGCAAAGTATGAATCTTTTGGCTGGCACGTTTTAGAGGTTGACGGCCACGATATGACGCAAATTGTTGACGCGGTTTCCGAGGCGCAAGCAATCTTTGAAAAACCGACAATCATTATCGCTCATACTATACCGGGCAAAGGAGTTAGTTTTATGGAGCGCGATTTTAATTGGCACGGCATTCCTCCAAATAAAGAACAAGCCGCCGCCGCTTTAAAAGAGCTGCGAACTTTGGGCGGAAAAATAAAAAGCGAACACGAATAAAATTATGCTAAACGAAGAATTAAAATTAAATCCCGAACTTATGCCGTCTTTTCAGAAAAAAGCGGAAGTTAGCCAAAAGCCGAGCCGCGATGGATACGGCGAAGGTTTGGTTTTGGCGGGAGATTCAGATGAAAATGTTGTTGTTCTTTGCGCTGACCTGACCGACTCTACGCGTTCAATGGCTTTTGCCAAAAAATATCCCGAGAGATTTTTTGAAGTAGGAGTCGCGGAGCAGAATATGGCAACCATCGCCGCCGGATTAGGAGTTTCGGGGAAAATTCCTTTTATATCGTCTTACGCCACTTTTTCTCCGGGTAGGAATTGGGAACAAATAAGAACAACTATCTCTTATAACAATTCCAATGCGAAGATTGCCGGTTCTCACGCTGGCGTCTCTGTTGGTCCTGACGGCGCTACTCATCAGGCGATAGAAGATATCGCTACCATGAGGGTTATGGCCAACATGAAAGTTTTTGTGCCGGCTGATTGGATAGAGGCCAAAAAAGCGACTTTGGCGGCGGCTAAAATTTGGGGTCCTGTTTATATAAGATTGGGCCGGGAGAAAACGCCGGTGGTTACCACCGAAGAGACGCCGTTTATTCCTGGTAAGGCTGATGTATTTTGGGAATCTAAAAAGCCTGAAGCCGCCATTATTGTTTGCGGAGCGCTTCTTTATAACGCTTTGCTTGCGGCTTACGAACTTGAGAAAGAAGGGGTCGGGACAATAGTCTTAAATAATCACACGATTAAGCCGATTGATAAGAAAAAAATCGTAGAGGTCGCCAAACGCGCGGGGGCGGTAGTAACGGTGGAGGAGCATCAAGTAATAGGGGGACTTGGCGGAGCGGTATCGTCTTACGCCACTTTTTCTCCGGGTAGGAATTGGGAACAAATAAGAACAACTATCTCTTATAACAATTCCAATGCGAAGATTGCCGGTTCTCACGCTGG
>JAMDBA010000040.1:0-11718 GCA_023484365.1 Patescibacteria group bacterium | reverse complement strand
AATAGTCTTAAATAATCACACGATTAAGCCGATTGATAAGAAAAAAATCGTAGAGGTCGCCAAACGCGCGGGGGCGGTAGTAACGGTGGAGGAGCATCAAGTAATAGGGGGACTTGGCGGAGCGGTGGCGGAAGTTTTAGCGAGAAATAATCCCGTTCCGATGGAATTTATCGGTATGCAGGACGTTTTCGGAGAATCGGGCGCTCCCGAGGCGCTTATTGAAAAATACGGTATGTCTCCTAAAAGCATAAAAGCCGCGGTTAAAAAAGTTTTAAAAAGGGTCTGAAATGGATTTTATAGCTATCGGATCGGCAACCAGAGACGCGTTTTTTAAGGTTAATTTTGAAACGGTCAACTGGCCTGACACTCCTTCAAAAAAGGCTTATGTTTTACCGGTTGGCGAAAAATTAGACGTAGAGAATATTTTCTTTACCACAGGAGGAAACGCCGTTAATGCTTCGGTCACTTTTGCTAGGCAGAAATTTAAAACGGCATGCGTGGCGAAAGTCGGCTGTGATGTTTCAGGAGAAGCAATAAAAGAAACCTTAAGAAAAGAGGGCGTTGACCATAGATTGCTAAGGTGCGCTAAAAAAATTCCGACCGCTTATTCCACTTTGATTTTAGAAAATGGAGAAAGGACGATTTTGGGTTATCATGGAGCCGCGGATTATTTTAATAAAAGCGACCTGGATTTTAATTCATTAAAAAGCAAATGGTGGTATGTTTCTTTGGCGGGAAAATCAATTTCAATGTTTAGAGATTTGATTAATTTTTCCGCTAAAAACAATATAGCCGTAGCTTTTAATCCGACCGGCTATCATATTAAAAACAACAGTAAAGAAATTTTATCGGCTCTTAAAAATTTATCATTTTTTGTTTTAAACGACGAAGAGGCGTCGCTTTTAACGGGTATTCCTTTTAAAGACGAGAAAGCTGTTGTAGGCAGGATTATTTCTTTGATGAACGGCAGGGGAATAGCGGCGATTACTCTTGGCCCGAAAGGAGTCTTGGTTTCCGATGGCCGGCATATTTATAAAGCCGGTGTATTTAAGGAAAAAGAAATAGTTGATCGGACTGGCGCCGGCGATGCTTTTGGCGCCGGGTTTGTGGCGGCGCTTTTAAGAAAAGGAATTACTAGCCAAAACTTAAAGGATAAAATTAATAAAATAATTATTGGCGAGGCCATCCGTTTTGCTTCGGCTAACGCTACCAGCGTTGTTGAAAAAATCGGGGCGCAGCCGGGAATTTTAACATCGCAACAATTTAAAAAATCGCGCTGGAAAATTTTGCCGATTAAAGAAATAGTATTATAATTTAAACATGGAATTAACTCCACAAGAAAAAATAGCGCGGGTTTTAAGAGTTGATCACGAAGTGGTTTTAGATTTGGAAGCAAGGCTTAACAAAATAACCGGAAAAAAGAACGTTTTAAAAGGGATAGTTGAAGAAAACGACAAGCTGGTCAGGGACAGATTAGACAGATTGAACCTGGGAAGGATAGCGGAGTCTAAAGAGGTCTACGATGCTTTAACTAGCAAAGTTGAGGCTGACGACAGCCGGATTTATCAATCTTTGGGTTTAGCGAAACTTTGCTGTCAGGAATATGCTCAGCGGATAGGCGATTTTATAAGCAAAAACCGAAAGCCTGTTAAGGGTTTTTTCCTGAAACTGGATAAGGCGAAAGAATTTTTAATAAACGAGCCGCCGCAAATGGTGATGAAGGATTTGGGCTATTCTTCGGCCAAAGAGATGCTGGACAAAGAAGATCTGCTTGAGGTTTACAGCGCTTTAAGATTTCTGGAAGATCCCGATTGGCTTAATAATATATTTTTCAAACAATATGAAAAATTAACGGCAGACGATTTTGAATACAGAGAAATTCAGGTAAGAGCTTTAAACGACAAATGGGCCGATGCCGCTAAAAAATTTGTCGCCAAGAAATATCACAATATCAGCCATCTTAAAGAGCTGGGTGTCATTTTTATCATCCCGGTTTTTCTTGGGGTTTCCGGCGAATCTTTCCGGACAATCCTCCTGATATTTCATTATCTGAACGAAATTAAATATTATTCCGATTTATTTGAGGGATTCTCCAAAAAAGAGCGTTTTACCGATAATATGATATCGCTTTTGCGCGGCGATGTTTTAAGTTTTAAAGATTTTGAAAAAATTTCCAAAGGCAAGGAAAATTATTTCATGATAGTCCAGAGGTATCTGGGAAAATTAGATGAAAACGATCAGCGGCTGTTCTCGCCGCATGTTAATCCAGAGGCGTTTCACTGGTCAGCCGCCGAGAAAGAAATTCCATCTATAGAAAAATGGCTGCCGAATTTTCAAAATAGTCTTGATTTTTGGAGCAAGCTGGGTTGGGTCGGCGAATTTTTCAAGGACGAAAGCGGGGTAGAAGTTTTGGTCAGTTTTAACATCGTGGATATGACGATGTCTCTGGCGATGGAAAAAGAAATGGTCAAATATCTGTATCACCATCAGGAAGCGCTTTGGAATGAAATTTTTTTCCGTTACTTTGGAGAAGACGAAGTCCGGAAAATCGTCGCTGAAAATATTTTAAAGAGTTATTTTGTAATTTAGTAATATGAAATCGCTCAAAGAATTTATTAAAGAAGCCGGAGCGAATCACGTAGCCATTGGTCATTTTAATATTTCCGACTTGGCGGCTTTGAAAGCGATATTTGACGCAACCAGAGAATTATCACCTCAAACCACGGCAATTTTCGGGGAAAAACTTCCAATTCTAATAGGAACTTCCGAGGGGGAAAGGGAGTTCATCGGTCCCAGACAAGCCGCCGTTCTCGTCAGAAGTTTGCGGGAAGAATATGGCTGGCCTATTTTTTTAAATGCTGATCACACGCATTCGTTTGAAAAAATTAAAGAAGCTTTTGAAGCAGGATACGACGCTCTTTTGTTTGACGGAGGAAAATTGCCTTTTGAAGAAAATATAAAACAAACTAAGCAGGTTGTTGATTATGTTAAATCAAAAAATCCGGAAATCCTGGTTGAGGGCGAGCTTGGCTATATTGGAAGTTCATCAGAAATACTTGAGGTGTTGCCAGAGGGAGCGGCAACGGAACTAAAAGATTTTACAACTCCGGAAGAGGCGGAGAGATTTGTTAGGGAGACGGGCGTTGATTTGCTCGCTCCGGCTGTCGGCAATATTCATGGGATGGTGTTGGGCGGAAATGAGCCGACTTTAAACATCCAAAGGATATCCGATATTAAAAAAGCTATCGGCGAAACGGGAATAGTCCTTCATGGCGGGTCGGGGACAAGCGATGCTGATTTTACAAATGCTATCGCCGCCGGAATTTCTATCATTCATATCAACACCGAGATTCGTCTGGCTTGGCGGAAAGGATTAGAAAAATCTCTGGCTGATTATCCAAAAGAAATCGCGCCCTACAAACTATTTCCCGGAGCCGTTGAGGCTGTTAAGGACGTTGTTTATAAGCGCCTCAGGCTGTTTAATAATTTAAAAAATTAATGGAAGATCGCTATTTGTCAATAATTATTCCGGCTTACAACGAGAGCGAGAGGCTGCCGCCGACTTTAGTTGATATTAATCAAAAACTGAAAAACGTAAATTATAATTATGAAATTATAGTCATTAACGATGGCTCTCGCGACAATACGGCGGAAAAAGTAAAAATAATGATAAATAAAGGCGAGGTAAAAAATTTAAAGCTTATTGATAATAAAGAGAACAAAGGCAAGGGCGGCGTTGTTAGGCAGGGGATGCTGGCGGCGGAGGGAAAAATCAGGCTTTTTACCGATGCCGACAATTCAACTTCAATAAGCCATTTTGAACAAATGATTCCTTATTTTAATCAAGGATATGACGTTGTTATCGGCTCACGCGCTTTAAAAGGCAGCCGGCTGGATCCGCCTCAGCCCTTCAGCCGTAGGATTTTGGGGAAGCTTGGAAACGTCTTTATTCAGGTTATGGTTCTTCCTGGTATCTGGGATACGCAATGCGGCTTTAAGGCTTTTTCTAAAGAAGCGGCTTTGAAGATATTTGATTTGTCGCGGATATCCGGATGGGGATTTGACGTTGAGGCGTTGGCTTTAGCTCATCATTTTGGCTATAAGATAAAGGAAATTCCCGTTCGCTGGGTAAACGATACCCGTTCCCGCGTGAAGGGGTCCGCTTATTTGCAAGTTTTACTTGAAACCATTAAAATACGATGGTGGCTTTGGTCGGGGAAATATAATAAATAACTAAATTTTATGGATAAATATTATTTAACAAAAGCGCGTTTAGACGAGTTAAAAGCTGAACTTGAAAATTTGAAATCTAATAAAAGAATTGAAGTTTCGGAGAAAATAAAGCGCGCCAAGGAATTCGGCGATCTTTCCGAAAACGTTGAGTATTCCGAGGCAAAAGACGAACAAATGAAAGTGGAGATGAGGATAGCGGAACTGGAAGATATTATTAAAAAGGCGGCTATCATCAAAAAAGGCGGCAGCACAAAGAGTGTTCAAGTTGGTTCAACTGTAACCGTAAAGAAGAACGGCCAAATCTTAAAATATACGATTGTCGGTTCTAACGAGACAAAGCCGGAAGAAGGCAAAATTTCCAACGAATCCCCGCTGGGGAGGGCGTTTTTGGGAGCGCAAGTCGGTGACGTTCGTGAGGTTTTTACCCCTGCCGGCAGAACTCCTTACCGCATAATGAAAATTGAGTAGAATTTTTTATTCTTGTTAAAAATAAACATTTTCTAATATATGCCAGACAAAGATTTCCAAAACATAAACAGCCTGGAAGAAGACCGTCTTAGCGAGCTTAATGAAATAAAATCGGTTGGTATTGATCCTTACCCGGACAAATCAGAAAAAGATTTTGATATCGTTGAAGCGCGGAAGGATTTTAATAAGTTATCAAAGAGCGGGAAGAAGTTTTGGCTGGCGGGCAGGATAATGAGTTTTCGTGATCAGGGCAGTTTAATTTTTTCTGATTTAAAAGATGAAAGCGGTAAGATTCAGCTGGTTTTCAAAAAAAATACGCTAAAAAATTTCAGTTTTTTTAAAAAAGTTATTAGCCGGGGAGATTTTGTTTCAGCCAAAGGAATTTTGTTCAAGACCAAAAAAGGAGAAATCAGTTTGGAGGTTGCCAGCCTGAAAATTTTAGCAAAATCCATTAAACCATTGCCTTCGGAGTGGTATGGCATTTCCGATACCGAAGAGCGTTTCCGAAAACGTTATCTTGATCTTATTTTTAACGAAGAGAGCAAGGCAAGACTGATTCGCCGCTCGCAAATCATCCGCGAGATTCGCGAAAAGCTTTGGGCGGAAGATTTTTTAGAGGTTGAAACCCCAGTGCTTCAGCCGCTTCCCGGCGGCGCTTTGGCGCGGCCTTTTGAAACTCATCACAACGCCTTAAATCAGGATTTTTATCTGCGTATTGCGCCGGAACTATATTTAAAGCGCCTGCTTGTCGGCGGATTGGAAAAAATCTTTGAAATTGGCAAAGTTTTTAGAAATGAAGGGATAGACAGGGAACACAACCCGGAATTTACGATACTTGAACTTTATTGGGCTTATCAAAATAATGAAGGGCTTATGAAATTCACCGAGAAACTTTTAAAGCCGTATTTTCCTGGTAAATGGCAAAAGATAACTTTCTCCGAAAGCATAAAAAAATATACCGGAGCTGATTTCGGCAAAATAAATATTGAAGAGGCTGATGATATTTTTAAACGTGAAGTAAGGCCGAAACTTGAAAATCCAACGTGGGTTATTGATTATCCTAAGGCTATTTCGCCGTTGGCTAAATCATATGCCGATAAGCCGGAGTGGACAGAAAGATTTCAGCTTGTAATAAAAGGAATGGAAGTAGTTAACGCTTTTTCCGAGTTGAATGATCCGTTAGAACAAGAAAAGAGAATGAAAGAACAGGAAGAAAAATACCGCGCCGGAGATAAAGAAGCTTCGCGGCTGGACGAAGAATTTATTGAAGCTTTAAAATACGGGATGCCTCCAGCGGCAGGATTAGGTATTGGTATTGATAGGTTAGTAGCTTTAGCAACCAATTCCGATTCGGTAAAAGAAATTATTGCTTTTCCGACGCTTAAGAATAAGAACTAAGGCGCAGGCGTCGGGAACGCAAATTGTAATTTTGAACTTTTAGTTTTTAACTTTGAGATTTATAATTAGTATATAATGGATAAATTAATTGAAGAATTAAAAAGCGTTATCAAAGGCCAGGTTCTAAGCGACGATAAATCGCTTGAGCATTATTCTACCGATGGCAGTGTTTTTGAAATGAAGCCGTGGGCGATCGTGCTGCCAGCTTCTAAAGATGACGTTGTCAGTTTGGTGAAATGGGTTAAGCATAAAAAAGAATCAATTGACGATCCGGCGATTAAAGAGCGGCTATCCATAACCTGCCGTGGCAGAGCGACCGACCAGGCCGGGGGCCCGGTTAATGACGGAATTATTTTAAGATTTCCTGGTTATTTGGATAAGATTTTAGAAATAGGCGAAGATTTTATACGGGTTGAACCGGGCGCTATTTGGGGTGATGTTTTTGAAAAACTGGCGCCGAGCGGTCGTTATATCCCTCCTTATCCGGCGTCGTATAAATTCGCCACATTTGGCGGCGGAGTTGCCAATAATTGCGGCGGCGAAAAAACAGTTAAGTATGGCTCTATTAGAGAATGGGCCGAAGAAATAAAGATGGTTTTAGAAGACGGATCGGAAGTTGTCCTTAAGAATATCCGTCCCGATGAATTGATAAAAATCCAGGCAAGCGATTCTTTAGAGGGAAAAATTTACCGCGAAATGAGCGATTTAATCATCGGCAATTACAATTTAATCCACAATTACCAGCCGAAAGCTAATAAAATTTCCAGCGGTTATTGGTTAATTGATATTGTTGGAGAGGATGGCGGTTTTAATTTGGCGCGTTTAATTTGCGGCTCGCAGGGAACTTTAGGTATTGTCACCGAAATTAAATTAAAAACCATTAAGCGCGCGCCGTTAAACGGATTATTGCTTCTTTCTTTTGACGACTTGGAAAAAGGAGGAGAAGCGGTGCCGCTAATTTTAGCCTATAACCCCAGCGCTCTTGAGATGGTTGATAGGTTTTTAATTGAAATGCTTCAAAAAGAAAAACCTGACAGCGTTAAAGCTATAATGGAGGGAAAAAGCCAGGCGCCGTCTTTGATTTTAATGGCAGAAATAGAAGGAGATAATATAGATACTATCCAAAAAACGATTAGCGAAATAAAAGAAAAAGTAAAAGACCTGACTTCGGATATGCGTGAAGCTTACGATAAAGCCGAGCAGGACAAGCTTTGGGAGGCGCGGCGTTTGGCGGCGGTTGTCGCCGAAGGCGGAACCGGCCCTAAAAAGGCGTTACCATTCATTGAAGATTCCGCGGTTCCTCCGGAAAATCTAGCCGCATATCTTTCTACTCTTTATGGAATTATGAAAAAATACCAGGTTGATTTTTCGGTTTGGGGGCACGCTGGAAACGGCAATCTTCATCTCCAGCCGTTTTTAAACCTTAGCGACTCAGCCGATAAAGTAAAATTATTTAATATCGCTAAAGAAGTTTACGCCGCGGCTTTGAAACTAGGGGGCACTCTTTCAGCGGAACATAATGACGGCTTGATGCGCGCGCCATTTCTGGAAGACGAATTTGGCCCGCTTTATAAAGTTTTTGAACAAGTAAAAAATATTTTTGACCCGCTGGACGTTATGAATCCGCACAAGAAAATAGGCGTCAGTTTAGAATTTGCCGAAGCTCACGTAAGAAAAGATTATACAATTGATATTCCCGAACCTAAACCCAAGTCCTAAGAATAACGCCAAACAATAAAAATAAAAATTAGAAGTTCTAATTTCGAAATCCGAAACAATATCAAAATATAAAATTTAAATTATTTAAATTTACTTTTTGAGTTTTAATTATTTGAATTTGTTTGAGATTTTGAGCTTCGGATTTAGGATTTAGAAGCTAGAATTTAGAATATAGGATTTAGCAGTTAGGAGATAGGATAGATAATTTTCAATTCTTAATTATCAATTTTCAATAAATTTACAATTTACAATTTTTATTGATTTCTAAATTAAGAACTTTTAACCTTATTTTCTGTTTTTAAATTTTGATTTTTTATTGATTAATTGAAAATTCACTGGAAATTAAAAATTTTGAGTTTTCGATTTATAGTTTTGTCTAACTCTAGATTCTAAATACTAAATTCTCTATTCTCTATTCTGTCCCGTTATCCCAGCCGGTCGTTTTTGCCGAAAATATAAAGGCCGTATAACCAGATTTGAACGGCTTTCCAGAAAGGCATTATTGAAATTAAATAATTAAACTCAATCAACCCTTTAAAAATCCAGGCTTTTAATCCTTTAAAAACGAAAGGGCCTATTCTGGCGATAATGAATTTTCCGCCGACAGGAGTAATGGTCGGATAATCAATCGGCTTATAAGTGAAATGTCTGATTGTATCCTTATTTTTTTCTTCGGCTTTTATATCCTCAAAAATATTATAAGCGGCGATTTTTCCCTGCTCTATAGCTACTCTGGCGACCGCCGGAATAGGATTGCCTGTTTTGGGCGAATAAAAACAGGCGCTATCGCCGATAACGTAGATTGATGGCAAAACAGCCAAATCGGAAGCCGCTGGCTGGCACTCTAAGGTGCCGTCAACTTCCATCCGTCCTTTTTTGTCTTTTTTAAAAGGCATGTCGTTTATTAATGAAGGCGCTTTGGTGCCGCCGGTCCAGATTAAAACGTCAAACGGGACAGCGCTGCCATTGGCTAATTTAATTTTATTATCTCCGACTTCTTTTATCGGTTGGCCGTTTATAATTTCCACTCCCAGCCTTAATAGTCGTTGCTTGGCTAAATAGATAACTTTGGAATGAAATCCCGGAAGGATAGTTGGCGCCGCCTCAATAATTTTAACTTTTAATTCAACGTTGCGGAAAGAATCTTTTAGCTCATCGCTCCATTCGCGCAATTCGCCCGCGAGTTCCACTCCCGAAGAGCCGCCGCCGCCGATAATAATGTTTATTTTTTCGTTGCCTTCCATTGCCAAATTCCAGATTGCGTCGCGGATTTGAACGGCGTCTTTAAATGACTTTAAGGTTATGGCTGTTTCTTCCATATTCGGGATATTAAAGAAGTTGGTTTCCGCTCCAAGGGCAAAAATAAGATGATCAAAAGGAATAATGCCGTCCGTTGAAATAATAGTCTTATTTTTAAAATCAATTTCAGACGCTTTACCCTGAACGAAAACAACGGGCAAGCCATTAAATATATCTTCTATTTTATAATTAACGATATCTTCAAGCGCCAGAAGCGCGGCGGTCTCTTTTGAAGTTGTTGCTACTTCGTAAAGAAGGGGATAGAAAGTATGATATGACCGTTCGTTTATCAAGAATATGTTATATTTTTTGCTCAAGCCGCTCCTTTTCATCATTTTTCCCAACTTTAACGCGGCAGCAATTCCGCCAAATCCAGCACCTAAAATAACTACTGATTTCTTGTTTATCATTATTTAATTTTAATTATATAATAAGAAAATATGATTTCATATCTGAGAGGAATCCGGAAACTTAAGGGAGTCGCTATTTTAAGGCTTGATTTTAATACTGAAGACGACTGGCGGATGAAAGCGTCTTTATCAACCATCAATTTTCTTTTGCGTCAAAAAGTTAAAATCTTGATTTTAAGCCATAAAGGCAGGCCTTCTTCTGTTAAGATTAAGGCGGGCAAGCCGGAGGGATTTGATGCGGCTTTAAGCCTTAAAAAGGACGCCGTAAAATTATCCGGTCTTTTGGGCAAAAAAGTGGTTTTCTTTGATAATTTTAATTTTTCTAAAACTAAAAAAATAATTGATTCGGCTGTCCCAGAGTCAGTTTTTGTTTTGGAAAATTTACGTTTTCTTCCTGGTGAAGAAAAAAATGACATCCGTCTGGCCAAGCGGCTCGCCGCTCTGGGTGATTTTTATGTTAATGACGCTTTCGCGGTTTCCCATCGGGCCGACGCTTCAGTCGCGGCGATAACGAAATTTCTTCCCAGCTACGCCGGGCTAGAGATGGAAAAGGAAATTAAAGTTTTATCAAGAATAATCAGAAATCCCCAAAAACCGTTGGTAATGGTTTTTGGCGGCGCTAAAATTTCTGATAAACTGGGAGTTATTAAATACTTTAAAAATAAGAGTAGCGCGTTCTTATTGGGCGGAGCGCTTGCTAATACCCTTTTGGCTCTTAAAGGACAAAACGTCGGACAGTCTTTAATTGAAAAAGGAGGAGATAAAGAAAATAAGAAAATTTTAAATTATAAAAATTTATTTTTGCCCATTGATTCGGTTTGGGAAAAAGGAAAAATTTTAGATATTGGCCCAAAAACAATAAGAATTTTTGAAAATAAAATCAATGGCGCTAAAAGCGTTATTTGGAACGGCCCGATGGGATTTATTGAGAAAAAAAACCTTACAAAAGGAACTCTGGGTGTTGCGATGGCGATAATTAAGGATAAAAAAATATTTTCTGTTGCCGGCGGAGGCGAGACGGTAATGTTCCTTAAAAAACATAAATTAGATAAAAAATTTTCTTTTATTTCAACCGGCGGTGGCGCCCTGTTGGATTTTTTGGCCGGAGAAAAATTGCCCGGAATTGAAGCTTTGAAATAATTTGTATTCTATGGCTGATTACGATTTATATTTTCATAATGATTACGATGGAGTTTCGGCAGCCGTTGTTTTGACGGATTTTTTCACCAAAACAGGAGATCGGATAAATAATTATTTCCCCGTTTTTCATTCCGCCAAAACTAAGAATCATTGGCTTAAGATGAAATTAAAAAAGCCAAGCATTATTGTTGATTTTTTATATAACCCAACAGCGCGTTATTGGTTTGATCATCATATAACTGGTTTTCCTAAAAAATCTTGGCAGAAGAATTTTCATCCATCAGAATATAAAGTTTGGGAGCCGGAAGCGCCGTCTGCGACGAGTGTAATTTTTCGTTCTCTTAAAAAGAATTTCGGCTATCGCCCTTCCGCTCATATAAAAAACATCGTTTATTGGGCGGATATTATTGATACATTCAATTATTCTTCGCCGGAAGAGATAGTTTCTTTTAAAAAGCCGGCGATAAAACTGGCGGCATTGATTGAAAGAAGCAAAGACTCGCAAAGCGAGCTGGTTAAAATTATTAAAGCGATGACTGATATGCCAATTAAAAATGTTGTTTCCTTGGAGCCTTTTAAGGGTAAAATAAATAAAATTAAAATAGAGAACAATAAAGAGCTGGCGTTCGCCAGGAAAAATATGAGGGTTTACGAGGGCAAAATTGCCGTTTTGGATATTTCTAAAACCAATTTTATCCTTTTTAGAGGCATCCCTTATTATCTTTTTAAAGATATCAGCCTACGCCTTGATTTTGGATAAAGGCAGGGCGGAATCAGCTTATCACTTACATCTCAATTATAACCGTTGGAAAAAAGCGGCTCCTAAAATAAATATCGGCGATTATCTGAAAAAATTTGGAGGGGGCGGTCACGAAAGAGCCGGCGGCGCATCTGTCAAAAGCCAGGAAAAAGCGGCTTCTGAAATTGCCGAAATTATAGATTACGTTTTAAAAAATGGATAAAATTATCGTTTATACTGACGGAGGCAGCAGGGGAAACCCCGGTCCGTCCGCCATCGGCGTTGTAGTTGACAATAAAACATATTCCCAAT
>JAMDBA010000057.1 GCA_023484365.1 Patescibacteria group bacterium | reverse complement strand
CGTTAAATATCTTTCTTCGGTATTTGGCCGGAAGGACAAGGTGGTAGTCACAATTCCAGACCGAGTGGTGGTCTCGATAATATTTCCTATCCATACTCTAATTATAGCGAAGAGGATGCTGGTGGGCGCTCCATCTCCGAGCTTACGCTCGGAGTATTTATGCGCGAATAAAAAAGCTCCGATATTAATCGGAGCTTAAAGTTCTATCTTTTCAGCTAAACTCACAGGAAGAATTACAGGATGCTGCTTTTGACAAATATTGCAATCAATATTTTTCAAAGTAATTTCAAAAGCTTCTTTAAGGCTTATTTTTTCGCTCTTGCGCCCTATGGGCAAAACCAAAGAGTCAAAGAAAGTTGTCGAGAAAAAATCACCATAAGTTATTTCATCCTCCCGGCCGGCTGAAATGGCAAGCGCGCCCGATTCTTCCGACGCTCTTCTGGCAAAACCTCCGCCATAACACTGATCAAATACGCAGATTTTTTTTGATTTAATATTTTTTATTAAATCGGAAAATTCAATTTCATTTATCGTCTCTTTGTCCGTCGTATTAATAAGCGATGCCCTAGTATAAGATTCTATATCGCTATAGTTGGACAGCCTTTCTTTAGTCACCGTCAAACTACCATGTCCGGTCATATAAATAAAAAGCGTGTCTTTCGGGGCCAGCCTTTGTTTAATGGATTTGAAAAAATTAAATATTTCGGATTTAGCGGTTTTGTAAAAAATGCGTGTCTCCTTGAATCCTTTATCCGAAAGGACTCTGTCGGCGCGCAAAATATTATTCATATGCCTGCCTGTTCCATCATTAGCGCAAATTATAACAGCAATTTTATTAGGTTCGGCATTAATAATCTTACCGTTAATCTTCGTTATCGCCTCCTTTGACTAGAGCCACACGGCCAAGCCTTGCTATCCACGCTTGTGCGAACGCGCAGATAAATTATTTTGAAAAAGGACCTAAATTAATAAGTCCTTAGCTAAATATACGATAGAGCTATTTTTGCTTATTGTCAACTAAAATCTCTATTATTTTATGACTAGAATAAATTCTGTTATCCAACAAAAAACTTATAATCCTTAGCGAACACCCATTTAGCGGTTTTGTAAAAAATGCGTGTCTCCTTAAAGCTAGCGCGCTGTTTATAATTATTAGATCTATTTTTATAACTCTCACCCATTTAGCGATTGTGAAAATACCAAAAGTGATAAAAGGCGCCGCTAAAACATCTATGGAATAATGAAGATGTCCTAAAAGGACGGCGACGGCGGCAATTAAAGTAACCGACAACAATAAATATCTTAAATATTTATTATCCCAAAAAATTAAAGCCATCAAAAACGGAAAGCCCGTGTGACCAGAAAAAAACAAATCGTCTCCAGAGCTAAATTTATAGAGCAGGCTGCCAGGGTCTATATAAGACATCTCGTTTGGCGGACCGAAATGGGTAAGAGTTATAAAAATAGATCTAATAATTATAAACAGCGCGCTAGCTTTAATAACAAAAGGGATGCTTGCCGGTTTATAAAAAATAATGACGGCGAGGATGGTTAGTAAAAATATTAAGGCGCCATCCGTAAAAACAAAATTCATATTCATCGGCGGCAAATTATCAAGAATAACATCCCTTACTGAGGCGCCCGCCACAAGAGTGGTATAGTAATTACTGTAATAAGCTGCTACCAAACTTAAGCCGAATAAAAACAGCGAAGACATTGTAGCCCAAATAAATTCTTTTTTTGCCCACAGAAGCTTATGTTTATTAATAATTTTCCCCATAGCGTACTTATTCTAATTATATACGATTAAAAAAATATTTTTGGTTCAACATTATTACGTAATAATGCTATAATTAAAATATCAGTTTTTACACACAAAGGTCGCGCAATTTATAAAATAAAAAAATTAAATCACTTTCTTGTAAGGATTTAGGAGCGGCAACCTGCCCTTTCGTGGCAACCGGAGAAACCGAAGATGAGGTGGTCAAAAAAATGGTTGACCATGCCACCATCGTCCACCCGGAAGACGTAGCCAAAATGAAGGCTATGCCGGAAGGCGCAATGGAAGCAACGATGAAATCAAAAATTAAAGAAGTCTAATCTGTAATTAAAAAGCCCCTTTGCAGGGGCTTTTGGTTTTTTCTTTATCTGAAAATTAACCTAAAATTTAAATTCCTTTAAAAATTCATAATCAGCGCCGGAACGGGACAGATGGGATTCCATCAGCACAAAAGAATCAACTCTGTCGCGCCATAAGACTTTTTCATCCAGGGATTTCACTGGAAAAGAAGAAAATGCCGCGGGGTCAAAGCGGGCGATAGTTATGTGCATTAACCAGTCTTTGTATTCGCTTTTGTATTCGGGAAATATTTTTCCCAGTTCGGCTTTAAGGCGGATAATTTTTTCGGGTGCCTTGCCTTCGGCCCATATAAGACGAGGCTGTTTCGGGTCAAAGCCATAGGAAACTTTGCTGAATTCTACGTTAAATGGCTCCCCTTTTACGCTTTCCAGCTTTTCGATAATCACTTCAAGATTATCTTCGTACCATGGCGGAATAATGGTAATATGAATATTTTTACCGGACAACCAGCGGACGGGAAGTTTCTCGTATTTCTTCTCCCAATTAAAAATTTCCTCTTGTAAATATTTAGATATCGGGACGGCTATAAAAATTCTTTTGTTGCTCATAATTTAAAAATGGAAAAGGGTTAAAATATAAAGTCCAGCTACTAAAATCGAAAAAGCAAAAGTCGCCCAGCCTAAAAAATTAATTAAGCCGCTACTAGTTTTATTGCCGACTATCTTTTTATTGTTTGCCATCCTAACTATCGCATAAGTTATCGGCGGAGTTATAAGCGAATAAAGCACGGCGGTATAAATCAACATTCCAACCGGATTCAAGTTTAATACTGCCATCAACACACCTATTAGCGTCGCCAAAATTATAGCCCCATAGAAACTCTTTGCTTCTTTAAAAGTCTTATTCATTCCCTCCGACCAGTTAAAAACTTCCGCCAGCATATAACCGACCGCCCCCGCTAAAACCGGCACCACCAGAAGGCCTGTTCCGATAATACCGACGCCGAAAGCTAAAAACGCCCACCTCCCCAAAAGAGGTCGCAAAACCGACGCGGCGGCTTTAAAATCGGCTATATTTTTATAACCTTCAACAGCCACAAGATTAGCGGCAGCGACAACTATAAACCAAGTAATAATATTGGAAAATATCATTCCTATAAACGTATCGTGTTTGAGGCTTTTCAGCTTGCCCTTAGTCGCGAAAAACTTTTTAAAATTGCCATCCCTCTTAATTTTTTCCCTTTCTTCAATTTCTTCGTTCGCCTGCCAGAAAAACAGATAAGGAGAAACGGTCGTCCCGAAAAATGCGGCGGCAATATACAAAAAATTTTTATTAAAAACGATTGTCGGCGTCAAAGTCGCCTTCGCTGCTTCCCAGAAATTTATCCGCGTATAAATAGAAGCGGCAACGTAAAAAAGCAAAGAAAGGCTTAGCCATTTTAAAACACTGGCGAACTTAGGGTAAGAAAGAAAAATCGTAAAAATAAGTATCATCGCGGCGACGAATGGAATCCAAAATATTTTTGACATCGGCAAAAGCCCTTCCATAACAACCCCCATCGCCAAAAGATCGGCGCCAATATTAATAATTATGACCACCACGGATGCCGCCACTACCAAGTAAAGAAACCACTTCGCGTAATGGTTTTTTATCAGCCTGACCAGCCCCTTACCGCTAACATATCCTATGCGCCCCGACATTTCTTGAATAGCAATCATAAAAGGCAAAGTTAAAAATGCCAACCAAAGAATTTTGAAACCGTAGGAAAAACCCGCTTGAAGATAGGTTAAGATTCCCGAAGGATCGTCATCGGCCGCGCCGGTTATTACTCCAGGTCCAGCCATCCGGCCAAGTTTTTTCAGCCCTTTAAATAAATTATTTTTCATTAATGCTCTTTATCCAATTTTTTACATAAATTAAAATAGTTTTTTCCGCGCCGTGAAAACTATGACCAACCTCCGGAATAGTTCTGATGCTGATTTTTTTTGAAGCCGAATGTTTTTTTAGCCAGTTTGCTATTTTTTCCGCCGATCGGTCAGCGTATTCGTCTTTTTCCGCCAGTATCGCCATAACCGGCAATTTAACCGCTTTAAAAATACGCGGGTATTTTTTAGGCTGCGCATAACTGAAAATTTCCTCGGCGCTATTGGGCGTGGAAAGGCTTAAAAATCTTTGAGCGTCAAGAGGATCGCTCCATAAATCTTTCGGCATAAGCTCGTGCTTTTTGCCTTTTTTAACGAGCGCGCGGGCAAATTTGACCGCGCGGCCAAGCTTGCCGTTTTTATCAAACGCCAGCGCTATTGAATAATCACTTAAAGGAGCGAGTAAAATCAGCCCTTTGACCTGACGCTGGTTATTTTTTCGGCTTGCCCAGTAAGTGATTTTCTGGCAACCAGTTGAATGGCCGGCAAGATAAATATCTTTCGCTCCTCTTTTTTTGGCAAAATTGACGGCTCCTTGAATGTCGTCGGCGCAATCAGTAAAAACTTCGTGCGCTTCTCCTGCTAAAATAGATTTATACCCTCTCCTGTTTTTTAAAATTTTCCTGACGGATGTTATTTTGTCGTGGCCGCGATTGCCAAAAGTAATCACCGCCGCGCTTTGGCTCACCCAACTTCTCGCCATTTTGGTTTTAAAAGCGGTGCTTGCCAGACCATGAACGAAAATTATAACCCTTTTAGAATGAGCTGGTCCGAACCATAAGCCGTCCAGCTGGATTTTTTTAGGCGTTATTATTTCAATCTGAAAACAAGGATAAAAATTTTTCTCCATAGGAAAAGCATAACACAAAGACGCTATAAAAGGAGATTATGGCGCTAAGGTAAGCGACTGTCGGATAGCGTCAAACTGCTTAATTAAATCGGCGCGGTTAAATTCGCTGACAACGCCAGGCGGATAATTTTCAATAACCCCGTAATGGATAATGTAACGAACAGCAACGCAAGGATTGGTTCCGGGAAACGCCCAGACTTGTTCCTCGTAACGGTTACCAGCAGCCGCCCCGGTGGTTGAAGCGAAAGAATAATCAACCCCACCATCGGTTATTTCTCGTGAAGTAGCGCCGGAATAAAGGAAAAGTTTGGCGTCGCAATTTTGGACATTAGGAATCTCTTCAACCGAAACACCGGTATCAAAACTGGAAAGATTAGTGCCTTTTGCCATTGATTCAGGAATGGTAAATTTAACGCCGTTAATTCCTTTACCCGGTCCAAGTTCTTGGTATTTATAGGAAGTATTTAAGGAATAACCAGCCGGGTAACGCACAGAAAAGCCAAGCGCGCCGTTTTCGTAAACTTGCGGCAAGCCGCCCGGATCAGAAACAACAGCAACGCAGCCGATATAAGTTTGTTTATTATCGCCTTCTAAAACCAGCGCGCCGTTTCCTTTGCTCCAAAAAACAAAAGATTCATCTCCGGCAATCATCGGATTTCCATTTGAATAGCGAGCCCCATCGGCTGAGATAGTTTGTTTAAGGCTCATCGTCCGTCCGTCGCTTAAAACAACCTTAGCGCTGCCAGTTGGCGTTGGCGGCTCTCCGGGCTTTGGCGTGGGCGCCGGCCCACCCGAGTAATAACTGACGTCAATCGTTTTTCCGCCGTCACAAACATAATGAACTTGAGCAATGGCGTTTGGCGCTAAAGAATTTTTATAATAAAAATGCCAAATTCCTACCCCTAAAATTATAAAAACGGCGATAATAAACGCGATATGTTTTTTCATCTTTATATTATAGCACCCAAGCTAGCCGAATAAAATTATAAGCAACCACGCTGTTTGGCGCCGCTAAAACTATTTATAAAATTAAAAAAATGAAACTCCCCGAGCTCACGCTCGGGGTATCTTTTTATCCAAACAACGTTGTTGTTTGCCCA
>JAMDBA010000046.1 GCA_023484365.1 Patescibacteria group bacterium | reverse complement strand
TTATCGGGAGCCTCAACGTTGCCCGCCTGCAGCTCTCCGCTTTTTGTCCTTGCTTGATATTTAAATTTCATTTATTAAATTTATGAAGAATTACATTTTCTCCAAAAGAATTCTAAGTTCGGCCGGATTCAGAGAGTACATTTCGGCATCCTCTAAGGAGACTTCATTTTTAGCGACAAGATTTGCCAAGGAATGATTCAATGAGACCATTCCTTCCTGCATTGAAGTTTCAATAACCAAATCAATCTGATAAATTTTCTTTTCACGGATGAGATTGCGAATAGCGGAATTGACCAGCATGATTTCAGTCGCCGGCGTTCGGCCGCCATTTAATTTTGGCAAAAGTCTTTCAGAGACTATGGCAACCAAAGTGGAAGCGAGCTGAGAAATTATTTGGCTTTGCTGTTCGGGCGGGAAAGAATCAATGATTCGGTCAATAGTTTGAGAAGCTGAATTGGTGTGGAGGGTGGAAAAAACCAAGTGGCCGGTTTCGGCGGAAGTCATCGCTGTAGCGATAGAATTGCTGTCTCGCATTTCACCAATCATCACCACGTCCGGATCTTGCCGTAAAACCGTTCGTAATCCGTCTTCAAAAGTAGGCACGTCATTGCCAACCTCCCTTTGTGAAATTAAACAGCGATCCTGAACGAAAAGATATTCTATCGGATCTTCAATGGTGATAATGTGGTCTGTCCGGTTGTGATTAATTTCGTCAAGAATGGCGGCTAAAGTCGTTGATTTGCCGTGACCGGCCGGACCAACAACCAAAATAAATCCTTGCGACAGCTTAGTAAAGTCGTGAACGATCGGGGGCAGACCGAGTTCTTCAACTGTTTTTATTTGAGTGGGAATTAAACGCAGTGCGGCCGCTAAGTAACCCCTTTGATAATAAACATTTATCCTAAAACGCGCCCTCTCTTCAAAACTATAGGCAAAATCTATTTGCTTATCTTTTTCAAGCCTGGTTTTTTGATCAGAAGTTAAAAGTTCGTAAATTATCCCTTGCGCCATTTCGGCGGTTAAAATCGGTTCTTGTTCAAGCGAAACCAAAATTCCGTCAACCCTAATAGTGGGCCGGCGGCCAACCGTGATATGTAAATCGGAGGCGTTTTGTTTGGCGGTGGCAGTCAAGAGATCGTTTAATTTATCTTTATAATTTATTTCTTCCATTTTTTTATAATAGCATATTAATAATAAAACTTAAAACAATATTTATTATTCATGAATTAAGATTTAGTGAATTTAAGTATTTTTGCTTGCCATAAATTCTAAATCATAATTTATAATTCTTACGCTACTCCGTTTCGCGGAGCACTTCTTCTATTGAAACGAATCCTTGAAGCGCCTTTATAATTCCGTCCTGACGGAGCGTTATCATCTGTTGTCTGCGCGATTCCTCTAAAATAGCCGCCGAATCGCCACCTTTGTTAATTATCTCTTCAAGCTGATGCGTCATTTGAAAAATTTCATAAATCGCTACCCTGCCTTTTACTCCCTTTCCGTTACAAACCGGGCATCCCGGACTATGATAAATCTTGTACGGCTTTTTTATTTGGGAGAGAGCCTCGGGCGGTAAATCCTTAACTGAAGCGTCTATGACTTTTACTATTTCTTCCGGCGCGTCCTCGGCGGCTTTACAGCTTTGGCAAAGCAAAGAAATCAGCCTTTGGGAAAGCATGAGATTAAGGGCGGACGGCAAAAGAAATGATTCAACTTTCATGTCCGCCAACCTAGGAATAACTCCAACGGCGTTATTGGTGTGCAGAGTTGAAAGAACGATGTGGCCGGTTAGGGCGGCATGAATAGCCAAGCCAGCCGTTTCATTATCCCGAATTTCGCCAACCATAATAATATCCGGATCTTGACGCAATATTTCTCTTAATCCCGAAGCGAAGTCGTAGCCAATTTCCGGTTTGACTTGCGACTGGTTGATCCCCGAAATGAAATACTCAACCGGATCTTCCAAAGAAACGATATTAACTTTATCGCTGTTTAAGGTTTGGAGCAGCGCGTAAAGAGTTGTGGTTTTACCGGAACCGGTAGGGCCGGTAATTAAAATCATTCCGTAAGGCTTATTCAAAGCCGTGTCGACAATTCCGCGGTTGTGATCATTGAGCCCAAGCTGGTCCATTTTTTTAAGTCCGACCGTTGAGTCTAAAACACGGATAGCCACTTTTTCACCGGAAGGAGTAGGAAAAGTAGAAACACGGAAATCTATTTCTCTGTCTAAAATAGCGCTTCTAAAACGGCCGTCCTGAGGAACGCGCGTTTCGTCAAGTTTGAGTTCGGAAATAACTTTAACACGCGAGATAATCGGCTGAGAAAGCTCAATCGGCAGAGAAGCCACTTCCTTAAGTTCGCCGTCAACCCTAAAACGAATTCTTAAATAATTTTGTTGCGGCTCAATATGAATATCGGAGGCCGCGGATTGGACCGCTTCCTTAAAAGTAGAAGCAACCAGTTTGATGATGGGCGCCTCTTCGGCTCCTACTCCCTTTGCTTCTTCTAGCCTTACTAATTTTCTCACCGTTCCAGGCTGAACGCTGATAGCGCTAACCGCGGCTTCAACCTCGCTCCTAAAAGGAGAATACTTTCTTAAAATTTCCTGCCAGTCGGAATAAGAAATCAGATAAATCCCCAAACCAAGATGCTCTCGCCGCGCGATAAATTTTAAAGCTTCCTGAGCTCTGACGTCGTCGGGATTAATCATGCCAACCACTAAATTGTCGCCGTCTTTAGATAGCGGAGCTAACGCGTAAGTTCTGGCTGTTTCTTCGGGAATTATTTTGAGCAAAGATTCATCGTATTTAGATAAGTCTAATTTTTTATAAGGGACGCGCAAAACCGAGCTCTTTAGTTCGGCTATTTTAGAATCCTCAACCAAATGCCTTTCGTAAATAAGCGACTCAACTGTCCGCCCGGCTAAATACGCTTCGCGTTTTATTTTATTTAGCTGATCGGCGGCCAAAAGATTCCTCTTTTCAAGTTCGCCCAACAGAACTTCGTCAGTCATATATTAATATTAAATTTTAAATTATAAATTTTCAAACCGATTGGCTTTGTTAAATCTGCGTCAGCGGCAGAATTTAGTTATTAACGGACTGTTAAATAAAAAATAATTAGCTAGTAAGAAATAAACGGGTTGGGCCGGCCAATGTTGGTAGGCGCGCCAGTTGATTGAATGTAGGAATGAAGAGACTGAAGTAACGGTTCGACTATCTGCGGATTAACGCTAATCTTGGTTAGATTCTGGGCGCTTTGCAGATTGCCAGGAACGACAACTTCAATCAGCTGAGGCTGGTTGAAAAAAAGATAGTAAGCCGCGCCAATAATTATCCCCAAAACAACCAGCCAAAGGATCACCGTGACGAATCCTGATTTTGTTTTCTTTTCTTCAATAACTATAGCCATTGATTTATTAGTTTGTTTGATAATAAGTGTCGACCGTTAGATCTAAATTATAGGCGTCAGTCTTAGGATCGGCCGCCGGAGAAAGATTAATTTGCTGAGCGTCAAATAGCCGGTAATTAGTTTCAATACTGAATAAGAAGGTCCTAATATCTTCGTATCGGCCAGATAATCTGGCTTTAAATTCCAAAACGCCAACCGGCTTAATTAGTGAGGCGGAAGCTTTAGGAACAACAGTTATATTGCTTCTAGTAGTCGCGCTAACCGAAGAGATGACTAAATGATTAGTCTGCGCTAAACCGCTTAGCTGCCCCAACGCGCCAGCGGAATCAGCGGTTAAAGGCAGAGCCGTTGAAAGCTGCTGCGAGAAATTAGTTTGGTTCCTATAGTCGCTTAAAAGAGACTGTATCTGACTTATTGTTTGCTTTTGGGTATTTAAGGTATTTTGGTTGGAAATAATTTCCGCGCGAATATTTTGAACATCGCCATAAGACCCTTGAATTAAATCGAAATAGATAATCACTGACGCTAAAAGCAAAACTAAAGCGATAACTAAACTTATTAATCTTTCGGTTGATCGTTTCATTGTGATTGTGATTGGCTAATTAAAAAATTGGGTTGGAAAGTCAGAGTCGCGCTGAAAGAAAATCCTTGAGGGGTAGCGGATATCTGATTGAAATCAACCTCGGTTATTGACGGCGACCCTTGCCAAATTGCCAGCTGGCCGACCAAATCATTCATTGTTTGCGCTAAGCCGCTAAGCTGAGCTTGATTGTTAAAAACCGTCAAAGACAAATGACTAAAATAAACATTGGTATCGGTATTTTTTTCAAGATAATTAAAAAGCGCGGAAGCGGTAATATGATTATTTAATAAAGCTTTAACATTAGAAGCTTGAGAAATATAGCTCGTAAGCTGGCTTTGGTCGGTTGGCGAAATTTGGCTGCCAGCAACACTTATTTGATTATTAAGTTTGTCTAGTTGCGCATTAAGATATGGTTCGTATCCGAAAATAATTCCTAAATAAATTACGAGAATAATAATGAAAACCGAAACGCTAAACATTAAAAGTTTAGAAGGCAACCCTCCTTTTATTTGGGGTTCGCGGCTTAATTTTTCCGCGAGATCTTGATGAAATTGAGAAGTTTCTAAAGCCATAGTTTTATATTAATTTAATTATATAATAATATTCTTTTTAAATAAACTCTCTAAGCGTCAATCCCAACGGAACGCACATAATCGGACCGAGCTCGCCGATAATCGGTTCTATAATGTTTGTGTCGTATTCAAACTTAACGAAAGGATTGGCCCGCATAACCGTCGGGATGCCGAATTGTTTCTTTAAATAAGCCTCTAAACCGCTTAAATTGGAACCTCCACCGGCCAAAACTATCCGTTCAACGGCGGCGGCTGACGGCTGCTGAATTTTGTAATTATACTGCGCCTTTTTAACTTCGCCGATTATCGCATCAACATAAGGAAGCATAAGTGTGGATAACTCATAATCAGGACCCGTGCCGGATATGCCTTTATTCCTTTTTAATTCTTCGGCGCGGATAGGATTTATTTTCAAACTATTAACCAAAGCCTGCGTGACAACGCTTCCGCCCAAATCGCTTTGGACGTTAAATTTAAGATGAGCTTTTTCAAAAAAAGCGATATTGGTAGATCGCGCGCCAATATCAACAACTAAAGTGGGCGTCGGATCGCTGCCAATTAAAACCCTTCCTAGGCTTAGAGTCTCTATTTCTAAAAGACGAAGATTGAGCCCGGCCGCCTTGAAAATATTTTGATATTTTTGAATCTGTTCTTTGGGCACCGAGGTTAAAAGAATTTGCATGTGAGGGACTCCTTTTTCATCGCTGTATTCGCCAACTTTAATCCAATCTATGGCAACTTCGGAAATTGGCGACGGGATATACTGCTGCGCCTGATAAATAACCGCCTTGCTCAAATCAGAGTCGGGCATTTTAGGAAAATCCAAAACGGTGACAAAAGAGGAGAAAAGCGGAAGCGAAGCAAGAACTTCGTTGGTCTTTGGCTTCATTTTTGCCAAGAGAACTTTTAATAACTCCACCACCTCCCTCTCAAAAAGTTTCAGCGAGCTTGTTTGAAGAGCGCTGTTGACGCGCGTAAGATAACTGTCTGTTTCTAAAATTCCATAATTAACAATATTAGGCAGCTGCTTGCCCTGATTAACTTCAATTATTTTAATTGAAGTTGTTCCGATATCAATACCAAGATAAGAAGGATGTAAAACCGGTTTTAAAAATTTGAAAAAATCAGCCATTGAATGTTTAATAAAATTATATAATAAATAATTTGATTATTATAATACCATGACCAATAGAATGATTAATCTTGCCCTGGATATTATTTTCCCAAGTTACTGCCTGGGCTGCAGTAAATATCTCAAAAACGGAGAAACGCTCTGTCCTGATTGCCTTTTAAAAATCAGTATTAATAAAACCTTGTTTTGCGGGAAATGCCATGCGCGCTTGCCAGAAAACAAAAAAATTTGCCATCTTGGTATTGATATCGGAACAACT
>JAMDBA010000012.1 GCA_023484365.1 Patescibacteria group bacterium | reverse complement strand
TATCAAAAACAATCTCCTCATAATGAAAGTCTCTGAACTAATGAGCCGAAAAGAAATTATCTTACTTGCCCGGAAAATTATAGTTATGGCGAAAAAAGAACAATTTAGAACCATAACTTTCCGCGCCGACGATTTTAAAGAAATGAATTTAACGCAAAGCGACATCAGCCTCGGTGAGCTGGCTAAAATAATGGCTGTTAATTTTGAGATGGCAAACTTCGAGTTCGACCGGTATAAAAACAAAAAAACTTTCCGAGTCAGGAAGATAATTATTCACGGCAATTCTGCCTTGGACTCATCATTCCTGAAAGGATTTTCCAAAGGACGGATAGTCGGAGAATGGACAAACTATGCCCGCGCCCTCATTAACGAACCCGGGAGTAAAATGACTCCGAAAGCGTTCTCCCGCGACGCGCGAAAAGCGGCTATAAAAGCAGGCCTCAAATGCACCGTAAAAACAGCCCTCGCCAAATTTGGCGGCGTCACAGCCGTAGGCAAGGGTTCGGTAAATACTCCGCGTTTTATAATTCTGGAGCACAACGGCGGAGCAAAAGGAGAGAAACCGGTTGTTCTGGTCGGTAAAGGCGTAACCTATGACAGTGGCGGGCAAGATCTAAAAAGCGCCGCCGGCATGCTTGATATGCAGATGGATATGAGCGGCGGCGCGGCGGTTATAGCCGCCTTAGCTATTGCCGCGAAGCTTAAGCTGAAAAAGAATATTGTCGGTCTTATTCCGGCAGTTGAAAATATGCTCTCCGATAAAAGCTATCGCCCGAATGATATCATCACAATGCTTTCCGGCAAGACAGTTGAAGTGGAAAACACCGACGCCGAAGGACGGATAATCCTAGCCGACGCTTTAACTTACGCGGCAGAGAACTACAATCCGCAGCTTATTGTTGATATTGCCACCCTTACCGGCGCCGCTTTGTATGTGGCCGGCGAAAAATATTCGGTATACCTGACCAACGCCCAAAAGCTTGAGAATATCGTCAAAATGATTGGTAAAAAAAGCGGCGACCTTATGTGGCCGCTGCCCCTTGAAAAAGAGTACGAGAAAGAGCTAGAAGGCCGGTTTGCCGACCTTAGCAATATGGGCAAATCAAAATGCGGGACCGTCACCGCCGCCCTTTTCCTTTATCAGTTTGTCAAAGAAGCCAAGATTCCCTGGCTCCATATTGATATGGCGCCCACAATGCTGGCTTATTCCGGCGATTATCTTGCAAAAGGTTCGTCAGGCGCGCCGATAAGATTTTTAGTTGAGCTGCTTGAAAAAGAAATGCTCCCTCTCCTTGAAGTTGAATAAAAAAAATTATACTCCCCGAATTTTTCGGGGAGTTTTTTATTTTTAAACCGCTTTTTTTACCAATCATTTTGACGAGAATTAATTGACAAGTTTTTGTTAGTTTATTATGATATCATCAGAATTTTAAAACAAAACAAAAAGGCGATCCGCCAGCTGGTGGAGGCCGAAGGAGAAAAAGTGATGACTATAAAGAAAGGCGGGGTAGGAACTAATCATATCCCTAAAAAATTACCGAAAGATAGCCAGTATTTCAAAAAAAGGAAAGACGACGGCGCGAAAGATAAAGTGAAGGAAAGAGGAGAAAGAAAATGTTGTCATTGCAAACACTGCGACTGCGGAAAGAAAAATTCCGAACTGGACACGGGTAAAACATGCCCGATTTGCAACGAGCCTGTTTCTTCCGGAGACGGCATAAGCTGCAAAAAATGCGGCGAGCAGCTTATTCGTATCGGACAAGATTAATAAAAACATAAAGGAGAGCCTGGGCTCTCCTTTTTTTATTGCGTCGAAAAACTATTTTTCTTTATACCGAAAAAGCAAAATCATACTTAAGACGAATATGATCGCCGCAGCGGTATCGGAAACCAGGCAGTAAAGGCAAAGTGCTTTGATAACGGCGATCTGCAGGAATAAAAGCCACGCCGAAAAAGCCACGCCCAAAAAAGCGGCGAACACCATAAACCTGGCTATCCTTTTCTTTTTAAAACGGCCCTCTGAAGGCGAAAAAGAAAAAACGAAAAACAAGATAAAAAACGCCAGATAAAAAATAACTCCTAACAGCGGAACTGGCACGCCATAAATTTCAGCGTAAGCGCTAGCCGTTACCTTATCGCAGCCAGCCAGCACGGAACAGTTTAAAGGCGAATTTAGATAATGCTTGACCGTCAAATAAAACGAATCCAAAAAACCTATTAAATTTGCGCCGACAAAATAAAACCCAAGCGATCCAGAAAATATTTTTTTAAAGCCTATTTTTCTCATTTTAATAATTAATTAGATTCCTAAATTTATTGACGCTAAAATAACTGCCGCCAAAATAAAAAATATAGTGAAATCAATCAAGATTTTCCGGTTAGTTAATTTCCTTTCAAAATAATGAATGTTTAAATCAAGCAGCAAAATAAACACTAAAAAGGTTAAAGCTAGGCGAGAATAAAAATCAAAAGGCATTATCAGCAAAACCAGAAGTAGTTCGGAAATAATAAGAGATATCACAAAGGAAGCCAAATCAACAGCTCTATTATCGGTTCCCGTCCGCAGATAATCAATTAAGCCTCTAAGCAAGAAATAACCCAATATCAAAATAAGAACAACTCCCTTTAGGGATGATATATCCAAAAAAGAATAAATGGAAAAGAAAGAGATGAAAGCCAAAAGCGAAATTAATAAAACTGAAATTTCATAAACCGTCCGGCGCTCAATGAAAATAAGATCTTTTATTCCTAAAATCAGGAAGAATACCACGGCCAAAGCCAAAGCCGCCGCCCAGTTTACCGGTAGCAGGAACGCTAAAATCAGAAAAGATAAGAAAAGAGCGATAAATTTAAACGGCCGGAAGAGCGGAATAAAATAAAAATAAAAAACCACTAAAACAAAGACCCAAAAAGGAAGAAGCAGCCAAGATCCGGCTGTTATAACCGCTTTAGCGGCTAAAGACCAGGGAATCGTTTTTAACGCCGATTTTAATTTTATCGCCATCTTTTAATTCACCTCTGATTATTTTATCCGCCAGTTTATCCACTAAAGTTTTCTGAATAAGCCTTCTTAGCGGCCGGGCGCCGAAATCAGGATCAAATCCTTTCTCAGAAAGATAATCTTTGGCCGAAGGGGCTATCATCATTGAAATACGATGCGCTTCCAGCCGTTTTTGAATTTCCGCGATTTGAACGTCAACAATTTTTTCAATATCCTTGGGACGCAAAGGATTAAATATAATTATATCATCTATTCTGTTTAAAAATTCCGGACGGAAAGTTTTTCTCAGGCTTGAAGTTATTTTTTCCCGATAATCTTCTTCCTGTTTCTTAAACGCGCTTTCTTTCTCGGCCGAAAAACCAAGCGAAGACATCGCCTTTAAATATTGGCTGCCAACATTAGAAGTCATTATAATGATGCTGTTTCTGAAATTAACTACCTTGCCCTTGCTATCGGTCAACCGCCCATCATCCAAAACCTGAAGCAAGATATTAAAAACCTCCGAGTGCGCTTTTTCAATTTCATCAAAGAGGATTAGACTGTAAGGACGATGGCGGACCGCTTCGGTTAATTGGCCGCCCTCTTCGTGACCGACATATCCTGGCGGCGAGCCAATAAGCCGCGCTGTTGAATGCCGCTCCATATATTCGCTCATATCAATCCTAACCATCGCTTTTTCATCGTTGAATAAAAATTCAGCCAGAGCTCTCGCTAGCTCGGTTTTGCCAACTCCCGTCGGACCAAGGAACATGAAAGAACCAAACGGTCTGTTAACATCGGAAAGACCGGAACGCGATCGCCGCAAAGCTGAAGCCACCGCTTTAATCGCCTCCTCCTGACCAATCACCCTCTTAGAAAGAACTTCTTCAATTTTTAAAAGCTTTGATGATTCCGTCTCCAACATTTTAGTTATAGGAATGCCCGTCCATCGCGCTACCACCGCAGCAACATCCTCGGCGTCTACCGCTTCCTTCAAAAAGCCCTGCGGTTTTTTGTTTTTAGCAGCCTGGCCAAAATTCCTTTTTTCAAAATTTTGAAATTCTTTTTGCGCCTGCGGCAATTCTCCGTAAATTATTTGCGCCACCCGCTCTAAGTCACCGTTTCGCTCCGCCATCTCCGATTCTTTTTTAAGGTCTTCAACCGCCTGTCTTAATTGATGAAGTTTCTCAAATTTTTCTTTTTCGGATTTCCATTTTTTAGAAAGAGCTTCGTTTTCAGATTTAATGGTTTTAAGCTTTTCTTCAATTTCTTTAAGTCTTTTGCTGCTGGCTTTATGATTTTCTTTAGCGAGCGCTTGTTTTTCAATTTCTAAACTAGTAATTTCACGCCTTGATTTTTCTATTTCTGTCGGAACGCTTTCGCCCTCAAGCCTTCTGCTCGCTGCCGCTTCGTCAATCAAATCAACCGCTTTATCGGGTAAAAATCGGTCGGTAATATAGCGCGCCGAAAGATTAACCGCCGCCACTATCGCTTCGTCGCTTATTCTAATGCCGTGATGAATTTCATATTTTTTCTTCAAGCCGCGTAAAATTGTAATGCTATCGTTAATATTCGGCTCATCAACCATTACCGGCTGAAAACGCCTCTCTAGCGCCGCATCTTTTTCTATGTAACGTTGATATTCCTTAATAGTAGTCGCGCCAACAGCGCGAAGCTCGCCCCTCGCCAAAGCCGGCTTAAGTAAATTAGAAGCGTCAATTGCGCCTTCGGCCGCGCCGGCGCCGATTAAGGTATGAATTTCATCTATAAATAATATATATTTGCCACTTAATTTTATTTCATTAATAAAAGCCTTAAGCCTGTCTTCAAATTCACCTCGGAATTTCGTTCCGGCAATCAATGATCCTAAATCTAAAGATAAAACCTGTTTATCTTTTAATGTTTCCGGAATACTGCCTTCAATAATCCTCTGCGCCAATCCTTCAACGATAGCAGTCTTGCCTACGCCGGGCTCGCCTATCAAGACCGGATTATTTTTAGTGCGCCGGCTCAAAATCTGAATAAGGCGCCGCAGCTCTTCGTCCCTGTCTATGACGGGATCAAGTTCGCCTTTTTTAGCTTTCTCGGTCAGGTTAACGGCGTATTTTTCCAGAATCTGATATTTTGTTTCTGGCGATTCATCAGTCACTCTGGCGGAACCGCGTAATTGCGACATTATTCTTAGCACCACTTCCTGATGTAAGCTGTACTTTTTTAAAATATTTTGAGCTTCGGAAGGAACCTCTAAAACCGCTAAAAGTAAGTGCTCGCAGGAAATAAAATCGTCTTTTTGACTGTGTGCCACTTTCGCCGCCTGATCTAAAACCTTAACCAGCTCCGGCGAGAGATAAAGTTGAGCCAAATTTGAGTAGCCGGAAACTAACTTCGGCTGGCGTTCTAAAGCGGCGTCAATTTCGCGGCGTAAATTTTCTAGATTTATCCCCGATTTTAAAATTATCGGCTGGATTAGAGATTGACCGTCGCTTAAAAGCGCGGCAAGCAAATGCAACGCTTTTAATTCGCCGTGATTTAAACTAGCGGCAAGTTCTTGGGCGTTTTGAAGCGCTTCCTGAGCTTTGATTGTAAATCTTTGAAAGTTTGGCATCGGCCAAATTATACTATGAGTTTGGTCTTTGCGCAAGAGTAGCGGATAGATTCAAAATATCCTTCCCCCGCGCGACTTTCATGTCGGTGTTATCACCGACAGAATATTGATTTATAACATCAACTAAAGCGTGATCGCTGTCTATTTTTTGGCCATTAACTTCTAAAATTATATCTCCCGCCTTAAGACCTATTTTATCGGCCGGAGAATTCGGCTCAACCGCCGGACTGCTGGTTGAAGACTCAAGCAGGGCACCGTAATCATAGGCTAAATTTTTACTCTTAGCGACATCCGAGGTTACCATAAGGTAGCGGACGCCGAGATAAGGAATTTTTATTTCTCCCGTGCTGATAACCGAATTTATATCTTTCTTGGCCTGATTAATAGGAATAGCAAAACCGATATTTTGCGCCCCCTGGACCGTCGCCACATCAATACCGATAACCTGACCGTCAAGATTTAAAAGCGGTCCGCCAGAATTTCCCGGATTAATAGCGGCATCAGTCTGAATAACATTATTGATTGTTTCCGTTCCAAAATCCGCGCCGCTGGCTGTTATTTTTCTGGATAGGCCAGACACGACACCAACCGAAACGGTATTTCTGAATTCCCCTAAAGCGTTGCCGATAGCAATGGCCGTCTGGCCAAGATCCAGATTGCTAGAGTCGCCAAGATCAATTGTCGGCAAACCTGTAGCGTCAATTTTTAAAACCGCCAAATCCTGAACGGGGTCCTGAGCTAAAATTTTGGCTGGGAATTTTCGGCCATCGTTTAAAAATACTTCGTAAGAAGCGGTTTTGTCGTAAGCTACATGTTTGTTGGTCAAGATCAAACCATTGGAAGAAACTATAAATCCGCTGCCGCCACCCGTTTCCTGAAGCTGTTTTTTGCCGCTATCGCAGGGAGCGTAAAATTGAGGCTGGCTGCCGAAAAATTGCTGGAATTCCGGCGGCAAATTGGAAAAAGGATTATAAGGACACTGCTCCACGACCGGAACATATTGAGAAATTACAACCGAAACAACGGCCGGCGAAGCTTTTTTAACCGCATCAATAACCGCCTGCTGATAATCCAGGTGAGAAATATTTATCGGCGGCGTGCCGCTGATAGCGCCCGATGAAGTTGTGTTTTGGGGCGCGCTGAATAAAGACGGCAGTTTTAAGCCGCCAAATAAATCAGTCAACCAGCTGGCGCCCGCCTGCGGAACCAAAATAGCGCTGCCGATGATAACCCCGACAAGAACTCCGCTCAAAACAGAAACGAAAATTTTTTTATCAAATATTTTATTCATTTATTAAATATAAAATATATTTTAAAAACGACCTTAATTTTTACCTTACTTATTTATAATAATTATATTGCAAATCGCAAGCGAGTGAAAAGTATAATAAATTTATATTTTTACCGGGCAAGATTAATATCGTCGCTAGTCAGCAATCGCAATAAATCACACTGATTTTAGATTATTTTATAATTACGTTTAATAACAAAAATTTGGTTCAGGGTTTTAATGCCTAAAATTATTTATGAATAATTAATCGGCCTGACCGCTACCAGATTATTTTGTTTCCAAAAATAATCAACATAATTTTGTTTTGTTGTCCGCTAAATACTAAGTTCTGCATTCTAACCGCTGACTCTCATTTCTCTTCTGGCTATTTCTTTCTTAATGATCTCGCGCTTGTCTGTTTTCTTTTTGCGATGAGCGAGTCCTAATTCCACCTTCACAAAATTATTTTTTAAAAATAACCTCAAAGGAATCAGCGTTGATCCTTTCTCTTTAAGCCGGCCGGCAAGATAATTTATTTCTTGATGGGTTAAAAGCAGGCGCCGGCTGCGCCGGCTGTCGTAATCAGCTGGAATATTTTTTGGCTGATAGGGCGGAATATCAACACCCACCAGCCAAAACTCCCCGCCGCGATAAATCGCCTGCGCGCCCGCCAAATTGGCGCGACCGTTTTTGGCGCTTTTGACTTCAAATCCTTTTAACTCCAAACCCGCCGTTAAATTTTCCGAAACGGCGTAATCAAACCGCGCTTTTCTGTTTTCCGATAAACTTGCCATATTTTTATTATAAATTTTTTTATAATAAAAAAGGAGCCGTTATTGGCGGCTCCTTTAATCGGCTGTCGGGCGCGATTATTCCGCCAATGATTCCGATGGGATATCGGTTGACCTCTTATCTTTATATTCCGGTTTCCGGCCCTGATTTCTCCTTGATTTGCCAAGAACCCTGGATATTTTGCGGTTTAAAGCGGCGGATCTTTCTTTCGTAGATTGCTCGCGCAAAGCCGTATTAAAAGACGGTTTTTCCAGTATTTCTTTGGGTAAAATTTTGCCGGCTGTATTCTCCAGCCTTTGCCGCTCTTCATCTTCTTTGTTTAAACTCCTTTCAATCTGGATCCTTTCAAACCCATCCTCCTCCCGCGACGAATCAACGGAATGGCCTTCTTCGGAATTTAGAGCTTCGCCCCTCTCCTTTTGCAGCCTAGCTTCTTCGGCGATGGCTATTTCTTCGGGAGTTAAAGAATCTGAAGGCAAATCTTCAATGGAGATAAATTTCTTTTTTTCTCCAGGCTTATTTAATCGCTTATTCTCTTCTTTCTCTTCCGAGAAATATTCACTTGGAAATTCAAATTTTGGCATAATTTTATTTTATTTAAATTATAGCGCCGGTTTCACAAATTTCAATAATAATCTGCCTACATTTCTTCCGGCTTGGAAATGCCTAAAATATCCAAAGCCCTGCCTAAAACTATTAAGTAGGCTCTCACCAGCGCCAGCCGGCTCAAAGCCAAATCTTTGTCGTCAATGCCAATAATTCTTTCTTTTTCGTAAAAATTATGGAAGGCGGCCGCCAATTCCTGCGCGTATATAGCCAAATGATTGGCCTCATAATTTAACGAGATTTTTTCAATAATATCGGAAAACTCTATCATCTTTTTAATAAGGTTCAAATCGGCCGGTTCGCCCAAAAGCCGGAAATTTACCCTCCTATCTTTTTTGAAAAAGATTGGGGGGTGAATCTTGCCTTTTATTTTTCCCGCCTTCTCAATTATTTTTTTGGCGCGGACATAGGCATATTGAATATAATAAACCGGATTTTTAACCGATCGCTCTTTGGCGAGCGCCAAATCAAAATCCAAATGAGTGCTTAGTGAAGTCATTAAAAAGAAATGTCTCGCCGCGTCAACGCCAACGTCTTTAATTAAATCTTCAAAAGTTATAAATTCTCCTTTTCTTTTAGACATTTTTACTTCTTCGCCGCCGGAAACCAATCTAACTGTTTGGGTTATTAGGACTTCGGATTTTTTAAGGCCGATAATTTGCGCCGCCGCCTGAATTCTTTTTACGTAGCCGTAATGATCCGGACCTAAAATAATTATTTTTTTGGCAAATCCTCTTTTTTTAGTTTCCAAGTAGTGAGCGGCGTCAGCTAAAAAATAAGTAGGAAATTTGTCGCTGGTTATCAAAACCCTGTCCTTATCATCGCCGAAATTAGTAGTTTTAAGCCAAAGCGCGCCGTCTCTCTCATAAACCAATTCTGATTTTTTAAAAATTTTTAAAACTTCATTAATAAGTCCTTTTTGATGGATTTCTTTTTTCTCGGAAGTAAAACGGTTGAATTTAATATCGGCGGCAGTCAAAACTTTTTTGATTTCCTTCAAAAAATAAGCCGCGGCTTTTTCGCCGACTAAAACCGGTTTAATTTTATTCTTTTTAATAAAAGATTCGTTTTCAGCCGCCCACTTCCTTAAATAATCCCCTTGATAAAAATTTTCTTCGTCAGGAATTATGCCTAAAAAAGCCAGCGCCGATTTTCCCAAAGTTAAAATCTGGTTTCCGGTGTCGTTGACATAGTATTCTCTTTCAATTTTATATCCGGAAAATTCAAAAATCCTAGCCAGGACATCACCCCAAAAACCGCCGCGTCCGTTTGCCAGAGTCAGAGGACCGGTCGGATTGGCGGAAATAAATTCCAGCTGGATTTTTTCTTTTTTCGCGCTGCCCCGGCCGTAGTTTTTTTTAAAAATTTCATAAAATTCTTTTTCTAAAATTTCCGGCGACAGGAAAAAATTCAAAAAACCCGGTCTGGCTGCCTCAATTTTCAAAAAAAACCCTTTTGGCGCTAATTTAAAAATCCTCTCTTTCAATTCTTCGGCGACAACAAGAGGATTCTCGTGCTTTTCGGCGGCTATTTTTAAGGCAATATTACTTGAATAATCGCCGAAATCGGCGCGCGGAGATTTGGAAATCTCAAAATCAGCTTTTACGCTCACGCATTTTAAAATAATTTTTTTTATTTTTTCCCGCATAGTATCGCTTAACATCATTAATCTTAACAAAATATCAGTTAATTTATAAACTCCGTTAGAAGTTAATTTAAATTATTAATTATTACCTGATCTATGAGTAAAATCGTCTACGGCTTGTTCTTATACATAATCAAATGCTTTTCTTAAGATTCTAACGGGACAAACCCCGCGCTAGAAATCTTTATGTTTTCGGCGCAGAGCAAACCTCCGCTAAAAAAACTTATGAGTCTACGTACGATTGACGCGACAAGAACGCTCAATTATGATTAGTTAATCAAAGAGGCGAAAAAATATAAAAAATAAACAAATGGATTCCCAAAACCAAAATAACCCAAGACCAACTTATAAAGGCAACTGGGTTTGTTCAAAATGCAAAGCTCCTATAACCGAACTCCCGTTTGAGCCGGATGAAAACAGGTTAGACCAGCTTGTCTGCCGCAATTGTTACCGCGCTAAAAAGCAAAGCTATAACCGCTAAATAAAAAATCGCTCCGGCAAAACACCGGAGCGGTTTTTTATTTACCTCATTTCCAACAGTTAAATTATCGCGCGAACGATATATTTTAAAAAATACAATTAAATACAAAAAACAATTCCTCGCCTTTTAAAATTTTCAATCACTTGACAAATTATTTTAGCTTGCTATAATTTAAGTTAATCCTAACAGAAAGACGATGAGAGCGGTCTTCTGCTGGGCTACTGACAGCTCTCGGTCGGCGTGATGACAGTGGGCAGCAAAAGCCGCCGACCAAGCATATCTGCCCCAGTTTTGGAAATTGGCCAATCCAAAACTGCCTATATCGGCCTCTGCTCGCCATGGAGAGCAGACAAGTAGAGGGGCTCCACAACGGAGCCCCTATTTTATTTCTAAAACCATCCGCTAAACCGCGACACTTGATAAAAAACTAAATTTCAAGGATAATCCTGATAGATATTTAAAAATAGAAGGAGATGCATATGAGCTACATTTTTATTAAGGGAAACTCCAAGATGGGCAAGAAAGTTTATATTTTTAACATCCCTCCGCTGACGACCTGCAAACCCACGCCGTGGTGCCGCAAGAATTGCTACGCGCTGAAAAATAACTTCAGGCTGCCAAGCGTTATAGAAGCGGCAAAAAATCGCTATCAAATTTCTAAAATTGATAATTTTGCCGATTTAGCCGTTGAAGAAATAAAAAAACGCAAAATTAAATTGGTTCGCGTCCATTCCAGTGGAGACTTTTATAGCAAAGAATATATTGGAAAATGGATAGCCATCGCCAGCCAATGCCCGGAGGCGCTATTCCGAACTACGACCAAAAGGCGCGACTTCAAAGAAGAAATTTATAAGCTTAATTCTCTTCCGAATTTTATTGTCCGCGAAAGCTTAGATTCTTCACTCCCTTCTCCGTTTATGGAACTGCCCTTGGCTATGATAGATACGATACCGGAAGCCAAAAATCAGGATGTTATAGACTGCGTTAATGATTGCGAAAAATGCGGCTATCGTTGCTGGTTCGAAAGAAAAAGCGTGCGCTTCACGCCGCACTAGAATTAAAACCTTAGCCCCTTCCCGGAGGGGCTTTTTATTTTGGAAACGCCAAGTTTTATTTGTGACTTCCAATACTTTGACAAAAAACAAAATTTAACGAATAATACCAATAGATTTTTAAAATAATTAAAAGGAAGAAAATGAAAATAAAAAAAGAATCATTAGGCAAAATGGCTGTTTTCCTTGTCCCGTCGCTTAAATTAAAGAAACGCACCAAAAAAGGGAAAATTGAAGATGTCATCCATAATTTTTTAACCAAAAATTTTAACAGTTATACCGTTGATACCGGAAATATTTTCGGCTACTGGAAAGAAAACGGCAAAGAGGAATACGATGAACACCGCCGTTTTACGGTTGCCTTTTTAGGAAAAGAGAAAATTCCGGTTTTGGAAAAATTTATCGCCAATATTGCCTATTCGATAGGAGAAAAATGTATTTATCTGGAAACAGGAGAAGATGCGTGGCTGATATATGCCAAAAAGTCAGGTCTTAATTAATAATTTTAAACCCCCGAATTTCGGGGGTTTATTTTTGCTGCCAAAAATTATAGAATTGAACTACCAATGAGCAAAAAAACAATAATTATTCTCCTTGTCGTCGTAATAGCTCTGACCGCCTTCCTTCGGTTTTATCAGATAACCACCACCCCGCCAGGACTTTATCCCGATGAAGCGATGAACGGCAACAATGCCCTTGAGGCTCTGGCAACCAATCATTTTAAAGTTTTTTATCCCGAGAACAACGGCCGCGAGGGATTGTTTATGAATATCCAGGCGATATTTTTAAAATATCTTATGCCGCTTGAAAACGGCAATACTGCCGCCTGGATGCTTCGTCTGCCTAGCGCCTTTTTTGGCGTTTTTACCGTCTTGGGATTGTTCTTTTTAGCCAGAGAACTTTTATCAACTGATCCGGAAAGCAAGATGGCTAAACACAAAGACGCTATTGCTCTTTTCGCGGCATTCCTTTTGGCGACCAGCTTTTGGCATATCCTTTTTTCCCGCATCGGCTTTCGCGCGATTATGTCGCCCTTCTTTATGGTTTGGGCGGCTTACCTTTTTATCAAAGCAATAAATCAAAAAACTAAATCGGATAAAACCGGCCCGGAATTAAACTGGATAAAAAAACATCGCTATCTTTGCTGCGCGGCGATTGGCGGAATTTTCTTCGGATTAGGATTTTACAGTTATATCGATTTCCGGGTGATGCCAATTTTATTTTTGCTTTTTATCCCTTATTTTTATAAGAAAAGAAATTTTTGGGCGGCCACAGTCGTTTTTATCGCTGTCACTGTTTTGGTAGCCCTGCCGATAGGGATTTATTTCCTGCAACATCCCGCCGATTTCTTCGGCCGGACCGGCGAGCTTTCCGTCTCCGCCTCGTCTCATCCTTTAACAGACCTGGCCTCAAATATCGTTAAAACCGCCCTAATGTTTAACTATCACGGCGACTATAATTGGCGACAAAATTTTGCCGGCGCGCCCGAACTATTTTGGCCGGTAGGAATTTTATTTTTAATAGGATTAATCTTGGCGGCGGCTAAATTCAAAAAATTAAGATTTTCTTTTTTGTTGTCCTGGCTGATTCTGGCCGCCCTGCCGGTTGTTATTTCCAACGAAGGCATTCCTCACGCCCTAAGAGCAATTTTAATGATTCCGCCAGTGTTTATTTTGGCGGCCTTGGGCGGCTGGTGGCTATACGATAAGGTAGCCAACTCTCCTTTCTGCGCTTTAAATAATAATAAACTGATATTTAATATTTTCGTTGTAGTTTTTCTTTTTCTGCTAGTTGTGCAGGCCTACACTTCCTACTTTATAGCGTGGGCGCAAAATCCAAACGTGCCCGGCGCCTTCAATCAAAATTATGTTGATATCGCCAATGAAATTAACACCTTTCCAGTTCAAACCAAAAAATACGTCGTGGTTGAGGCGGGCGGAGTTTTGGTAAACGGCATTCCTATGCCCGCCCAAACAGTTATGTTTTTAACCAATACTTTTTTACCTCAAAACCAAGACGCAAAAAATATCCACTATCTTCTGCCAAACCAAGTAAGCGAGATACTAAAAGCGCCTTTTCAAAGCCCTATTTCAATATTTTATTTAAGATAAATCCCGTTAAAAAACTCAACAATCAAATTATTCAAGATAAAAAATTTATAATAGGAGAAATAAACTATTAAATTAGATGCTTGTTGCTTAGGATTTCTTTCGGAGTAATAATATTTAAATTCCATTTTAAAAGTCTTTTTGTTTTTGTTTGTTTTGCCAGTAATACTTAAATATTTTCGAGATATATCAAGGGTAAAAAAATAACCCTCGCCGCTTTCGCTTTGAGGGCTATGTTTCTGATGATTTATATCCCGACTCCGACAAGGAACAGTATGTCGTCTATGCCACCGTTGGGATCTCTGATGCCACCATTGCTGGCATGCCAGTAGCGAACCTCAAAGACGTTTTCTTTGTATTCAATACCAACGCCTCCCTGAGGCGTAAAATTGAATACTAAGGCCTCGTCAACTAGCCTAGCGGTCGTCAGGAGTACTCCCGCGCCATAAGAAACGATGAGCTTAACGTTGGAGCCGACATCAAACTTACTCTCAAAAACCGTCCCAATTGCGCCTCCGTACTGTCCGCCGTCAAACGCGAGGAATGCTGGCTCCAGAGAAAATACGAACTCCATGGGTTTGCAGTTAATAATGTGAATCTGATGCTGCCATCTTGCCATAAAGTTTATTCTCTCATCCGAACGAGCATGAAACTTCAATCCCGTCGCCAGAGAAACAGAATCGTAATAGCCAGCAAAACCTTTAGAAACCAGGGTTAAAACCACCAGGATAGTAGAAAGAAAAATTATCTTTTTCATAACGAACCTCCTTTTTTGTTTTTTCAAATAACTATCTTTAATTAAAATATATCACTAAAAATAATGTTTGTCAATAGCGTTCTAATCGCTTCCAAGGTTTGGAGTGGTCTGGGACGAAGTATCAGAAGATCAATAAATCATATAAAAAAGCGGGTGGTTAGCCCGCTTTGAAAAAATAATGGTTCTACGGCAGATACCTGTTCCCGCATATCCCGTTTCTTTTTGTTTTATGATCCGGCCCTGGCGTCCTCCTTGTCCTTTTTGGTCAAATAAAGCGCAAAGTGGATCAGGGATGAAATGCCCCAGAATACTATAAGGAAAATATCCATTGCGTAGCCGACACCGCTGTCGTGAGTAGTATATAAACCAAAACCAAAACCGCTTACCACTATAGTATCTGCTATAGCATGAAACCGAAGGTCCTTCTTGGTCAGCAACTTGCCCCAGTGACGGATATTAAAAATGATTACCTCGATCACGGTTACCGTTACGACCAGCCCTACCAAGAGAGAAATTACGTTTAAAACCATATACCTTACCTCCTTTTAATTTACTAAATAGAGTATAGCAAATAAATAAAATTATGTCAATAGTGGGCCATACCTAATTTAACCCTCTATTTTCCTAAGCAAACGCCCCTTCTCCGCTTCGGCCAGCTTTAATTTCCTGATGATTTTATCAAAGAATTGGAGAGTTGAATCGTAAGTCGGCCGGTCAACCGGATAAGGAGTGGCGTCTTTTCCGCCGTGAGCAAAAGAATACCTAGCCGGATCTTCATAAGAAGGTTTTGCGCCGTATATAACCTCGGAGACTAAACTCAAAGCGCGCATCGTTTTCGGCCCGACACCCTCAATTCCGAGAAGCTGTTCGTAATTTTTCGGCCTCGTATCGGAAACTTTTTTAAGTATTTTTTCTAAATACCGGCTCTTGGAAAAGTTTTCCGCAACGACCGGATGCCAGTGAAACTCCTTATTCTCCAGATTCATAAAAGTAAAAGTCTGCTGGCCGGATTTTAAAGCAATCATCTGCGAAACATTGGAAGAATATTTCCGGATGATCTGAATGTCTTTCATTAGACCCGGATAATTGCCTTGGCTCATCTCAACGCTTAATTTCCGGACGTCCTCGCTGCTCTTGGCGGTAAGGTCCAGAGTTTTACTTTTACTCTGGCTGATTATTCCCGAATGCGGTTCGCGGACAAGATCGGTTATTTTTTTGGAATACCAATGATAGCGGCGCGCCGTCTGGTTTTCTTGATTCATTCCCTGCTGAACCACCGCCCAACCGCCGATGCCGCCAGGCTTATTTCTATCCAAAGAAAAGAAAAAGCTGTGGTGGTAAAGTTGGAATCCGTCCTGGACCAGCGCGCTGTCTACCTTGGCGGAAGTTTTGGAATTATAAACTAAATTTTTGACGTGTTTTTCCGGCAGGCTCAACCTTTCGCCCCAATTGTAAATTTCTTCAGGAGTTTTAAGCGAAGTTTTTCCTTTCCCGCCGCAGATAAAAATTCCCAAATCTTTTTCCTGACCCCGCGCCGCCTCTTTTAAGGCGGCGGTTAAAATCGTCGTCAATCCCGAAGCGTTCCAATCAAAAGCCAAAACTGTGCCGAGCGATTGAAACCAAACCGGATCGGCTATCCTTTTTATAAACTCTTCCGGACCATATTCCTCAACGATAACAGACATCATCTGCCGGCCTAGCTTGACCATCCTTTCAAAAAGCCACGGCGGGCATTTGCCGTAATCCAAGCCGAATGTGGCAACACCTCTTTGAATCATAATTTAATTATATAACTTATTTAAAATTACGAGCGAAGCAGGAATAAAGGTCGAAGACATTTATTTTTGCCAAGTAAAGTAATTTTATGAGCGAAGCGAATAGAAACCTTCTTGCACTTGACTTTTACAAAATAATGATTATAATGTAGCAAGCTGCTTAATAATCTTAATAAATTAAAAATCGAAAAATAAAACACGAAAGGAGAAGAAATGAGGATATTTTGGCTGGGAATTGAAGGGGATCCTTCTGAAGCTACCGTTGTCGCGGAAAATTTGGAAAGAGCAAGAGAGCTGGTATCAAAATTCAATCAAGATCCGGCTTGGCTCAAAGCCAAAGAAAGAAAAAACAGCTATAAGCTTGGCTCTAAAACCGCCGAGCAAGTCAGCAAAGAAAGAGTTTTATCAGCCGAAGTTTCGCGTTAGAAAACAAAGCGCCCACATAGGGCGCTTTTATTTTTGATTAATAATTAGTATTGCCAAAATCTATTTATTATTGTAAGCTATCAATAGCTATTCAAAACCAAAGGAGGTATTTGAAATGAAAAAAATTTTTGGCTTAAGCATTCTATTATTAGTATTTATTTTGCCAAGTTTTACTTCCGCCGCGACGAAAGATTGCGAATTGCCCAGAAAAACGGCTTACAGTCTAAAATACCAGGGCGTCGGATTTTTAAGCAATCTGGTTATCGGCCTTTTCGGTAAATCAATCTTTGAAGACTCTAAGACTTTTACCATTGAAGAAAGCTCCCCCTGCCAAACACAAAAGGACATCAAGATCGCCAACCCGAAAAAAGTTTTATTGACGATGTCCCAAAACGGAAATGACTATTCCGGAACAACAAATTTTCAAGAGGAAACGCCGCTTGATAAGAATATCACGCGCAATCTACTCGCTCTCGCCGATTTCTTGGAAAAAGATTTTAAAGTCGGGGACGCTTTTTCAATGCCTTTTACGATGAAATCCAAAAATTACCAGCTGGCCGCCGAAATAACTGCGCTTGGAGATTGTTTAAATAAGGAAAATAATTGCTCTACCGCCAACGCATCCGTTCTAATAACCGGAAAAGACGATGAAAAACTTATTTCTATTGAAGCGAAGATAAAAAAAATCGGAACTGCCGATGGAATTATTGAAAGCATTGAAGTAAAAACCCTGTTTTGGCCGCGCATAATTGTAAAAATCTCCCGTCAACCCTAAGCGCTCCGAATAAATTTCGGAGCGCATTTTTTATTGACAACATCTTACTTATCAATTATACTATCATTAGCAAATTAAAAACTAAAAAAGGGGAAGTAAATGAAAAAAATTACCGCCGAAGAGGCAGGGCAATTGGTGAATGAAGCCAATAAGCGAGAAGAAGTGCTTAAAGAAAAAATTAAAGGATCGAGCTTATTATCAAGAGAAGATCGTGAAAAGCTTTTTTTAGAACTTAATAATGATTATTATGAGATGATACGCAAATCAATTTATAATTCAATCAAGAACGCAGTAAAGGGGATAGAGATAAGAACGCGCAGCTGGTGCTCAGTATATCCTCATTTACTCAACTTTTTTGGTAGTTATTTTATAGCCAGTAATGATCGGCCGCCACAATATATGATAGATTGGGTAATGTTTTTTGGCCAAACTTTAGCGGAAGAACTAACTAAAGATGGCTTCAAAGTGGAATTGGAATTTAGCAACTTCGCATATAGGTGCTATAACGACGGCGAAAACTGTAGTCATGCCCACGATTATTCACTTGAGATTGTAATTAAGTGGTAGACAATGTTTAATAAAGCCCGACTTTGTCGGGCTTTTTATCATTTAATTATTTAATTTTTCTCATTTTGCGACAGATTATGATAGGCCCCTCTATCTTTTTGGAGTAATCTTTGTTTTATCTAATTTCCTAAATTAAAAGAGTTTCGCTATTTTTTGGCGAGCTATTTTTAGCCAAAAAGATTATGGGGGTAAATCCTCCCATCTTTTTGAAAATTTTTTGTCATTTTTAAATTATATGAATTTATAGAAATACTTTGCCAGCCTGATAAGAGAGCTTTATTTCAAAAAGACGTGGGGGTAAAATTATATTATGGATCCAATAGAAAAATATTTAAGTGATTATTTAAGTTATTTAGAGATAGAAAAAAATCGCTCCATTAAAACTCGTGAAAATTATGAACGTTATTTAAAAAAATTTTTAGAGTTTGCCAAAATAAAAAAACCGGAAGAAATTTCTGAAAATTTAGTTCGCGATTTTCGGCTCCATTTAAACCGTCAGAATATTGAAAAAATTACCCAAAGCTATTATTTAATTGCCTTGCGTAATTTTTTAAAATTCTTGGCAAAAATTAATATTTCCACTTTAACTGCCGATAAAATAGAATTGCCAAAAATATCCGACCGGCAAATTGAAATTTTAGATTATTCCGAATTAGAACGGCTAATCGCCTCCCCTAATGGATCTGATTTGCGTTCGCTTCGCGACAAAGCAATTTTAGAAACTTTTTTTTCTACCGGCCTGCGGCTTTCGGAACTTGTTAATTTGGACCGCTATCTGGATTTTAGCAGAGGCGAAGTAAGCGTTAAAGGCAAAGGCGGAAAAATCCGCGTCGTCTTTTTTTCCGATGACGCCAAAAAAGCAATCAAATATTATCTTGATAAACGCGGCGACACCGACCCGGCGCTTTTCATAAGTTTAACAAAAGCCAAAAATCCGAAAATTTTAGGCCGCGTCACGCCACGCGCTGTTGAAAGGATTATTGAGAGATCCGCTAAAGCCGCCGGCATCGCTCAAAAAATTCATCCTCATCAATTACGCCACGCTTTTGCCACCGACCTGCTAATCAATGGCGCGGATTTACGTTCCGTCCAGGAACTTTTGGGTCACGCCAATATTTCCACCACCCAAATTTATACCCACCTGACAAATAAAGAACTAAAAGAAATTCACCAATCATTCCACGGAAGAAGGAGAAAATAAAAATAGGATTTAGAATATAGAATTTAGGATTAAGGATATAGGATTTAGCAGTTAGGATAAAAAATTAAAAGTTTAAAGCTAAAAATCAAAGCTCAAAATTAAGAAAGTTTTACGCTTTTAGTTTCGAGTTTTTAATAGTTCGTTCTGCCCGCTAAATCCTAAATATTAAATTCTAAATTCTAATTTATTCTTTAGATTTAAAACATTAATTTCGCGCTAAAATTCCGCCTGCTTGATCCTAAATTCTAAATTTTGTTTGTGCTCCCGAGAGGATTTGAACCTCTAACCCTTTTGGGGACAGCGTTCTAAGCGCTGCGCGTATGCCAGTTCCGCCACGGGAGCTTCTTAATTCTTTAACTAACCAACAACTGTTTCCTGATAATTATTATTCAGAAAATCAAATTTATAAAATACCGGATTATCAGGATAACCTATTTGCAAAATCACCGAACTCTGTGATGGGTCTTTTAAAAATATCAGCGAACCATCAACAGAACTCTGGGGCGAAATTAATGAAAAACTGCCATTCATTGATTGCGCCGCAGAACTTCCGCCAGATGGATTAAACAACTGGATAACAGCCGACGGATCTATGGCGACATTATTCTGCGTCCCGTTAAAAACCTTAAAATAAACAGCCATCTGGCTTCCTGATTGAGAAACACCTTTAACAGTTATCATAACCCGATCTTGCGACTGAAGATTTAAGGTGGACGTCGCATAAAAAACTATTGAAGCGGGAATATCTATGCCGTTAACAGGCGTGCTGCTGGAAGCGAAAGATAAAGGCGCCGCCCCATTATTAGTTTGATTACCAGAAGGACTGACGGTGGCGACACCGGAAGAGCTGGCGGAAACCGAGCTGGCTGAAGAAGTAGAATGATTTTCCGATGGTTGATTGCTGTTTTGGACCGCCGAAAAAGAAGTCATTTCTCCGTTTAAATAATTAATCTTTCCGCCAAGAGAATTAAGCTGAATAAAAACAATAACAAAACCAAGTAATCCTAAAGTAGCGATAACCGCAATAAAAATATAAATTTTTTGTTCTTTATCCATTTGTATTTAAAAATTTTATTTTTCTACTTCCTGAATAAATGATTCGTTTATTTTAATACCCTGATATTCTTTATGGAAATCCGCCAAATCTCGCTCCAACATTTTTCTTGCTTCTTGTGCTTCGGGATCATTTTTCCGTCCAATTTCTTTAAAAGCCTGAACAACCTGAGCTTCATCCCAAAGATTGCGTTCTTGTATTCTTAGATCTTCAACCACAAGATTATAATTCTCGCCATATTTTAGCGGACTAATTTGATTTTCAACCATACCTAAAGGATTTCTCGCGGGATTCTCATAACCAGCTGTATCCATTTTCACTTGCCAATCTTCTATCTTATTATATTTACTATCTAAAAATTCGCTTTTAACAAAAGACATTTTAATTTCATAACTAACTTTAGATGAAGTAAAATCTTCTTTCATTCCCGGACCTCCAGGAATCATAATAAGTTCGGTATTATCAATAATAATCTCGGATGGAGAAAATTTTGCCTCTCTTCCTTCTATTTTATCTATTTCAGGCTTAGCTCTATAGAAGCTAATTATTTTATTTGGAATTCTCTTAGTTTCTTTAATAGCAAATTCAATTTTTTTGGATTCCTTAACCTGTTTTGGCTGAGCCTCGGCTTTCGGAACCATTCCACCAAGCATCCCAAGCATTCCCAAAACAATCATATATTCCTTGCTTTTTTTCGCTAACCGGCTCATAAATCCGCTTTCTTCCTTTTTGTGTATATCCGAATCCTTATCCTCTTTATTTCTGTTAAAAGTAATCTTTTCTCTCATCTCTTGAATATAAAATATCATACTGCAAAAATCAATCCGCTGAATTTTGACAAAGTTTAAATAATATGATATGATGTAAACAGAAAATCAAAAATAAATATGGAGGTAAAAAATATGGAAGTAAAAACTGATAATGGCCGACCTGTTTTACGGCTACTTACTACTATCCCGACAAACAATATCGGCATCGGGACGATTTTTGGAGAGAAGAGAAAAGGATACTTTAAGGAAGGATTACGCCTGAGATGGCCTTTTGAAAAAATATGGCTGTATCCGCTTGAGCCTATCAGAATAGACGGTATCAAAGCCGAGGCGACCTCAAAGGATAATTTAAAATTATTTTTAGATATTTCTTTTGAGTTCTGTTATGATCCTTCAATTTTAGACAAAAACGGCATATGCGTTTTGAGCCAGTATGACAGCGACGACGTGATTATCAAAGGCATAACCGACGAACTTAGGGTAAACGCGACAAGCATTATCGGCGTCTCAACGGCCGGAGAAATTAATGCCGCCCGGAAAGAAATTAATATGCTCTTAAACGTAATTTCCAGATTGCCGGATAAAAATACGCCTACACTTCACCCAAGCGAGGTAATCGCCCACTACAAAACAAACTTCAAAAAAGTTTCTAAGAATTTAGGGGAAGAGCATCTGAACACCGATCACTCCAGGCTGGAAGAAAGGTATGGCGTGGACATAACCAGAGTTGATGTAGTCATTGACTACTCAAAAGAGGCTTTGGATATCTTAAAGGAAAATAAGGCCGCCGAAGAAGAATCGCTGGTTTCTAAAAAGATTTTAGAGACAACAGAAGACTTCAAAAAAGCAGGCATATCTCCCGATAAAGCCGCTTCCAACGCTTTGCTGATCTACAAAAAAGACAGCGCTAAACTGGAAATAAAAGACGTCAACATAGCCGGACTAAACCAGCTTCCCGGAACGATAGAAACAATCGTTAAGACGATTTTCGGAAAAAAGGAGGTAAAAGATGCCTAGACAATTAGCTCAACCAGCTTTCAAGCTTCCCATCCCTAAGCTGCCGAAGATCCCCATTAAAAAGGTCATCGGACATGCAATAACCGCAACAATCATTTTCGCTATTCTAATCATTTTCGCTATTCTGGCGATTATTGGTTACATCGCCTGGAGTCAATACACCGGCGAAAAAAATCACGTGGAAAGCCAAATGATCGCCAACGTTATTAAAAACAACCGGCTAGCGGAAGACTTCCGTTATCCTACATGTAAAGGAGAACCTGATTTAATCACTCTTAGTAAAAACAGACCGAGAGTCAGCGTCCGGGTGCTTCATAACTGTTGGAGCGGCTGGATAAGAGTGAAAGGCTATTGCTATTTCTATCACACAAGTAGCGGCAATGTTCGTGTTTGGTATAAGGAAGACTACGACGCCGATTTACCATCGGTAGAACAAGTTGACAACACTTACACCCAAACGAATAAAAGTTGCTATTTCCGTTTCCGAGCTGAAAAAGAACCGCTTGAGATGACGGTTGAAAAAAGATAATTTTTCCCCCAACGTTCGCGTTGGGGGATTTTTTTACCCCACATATTTTCAAATCAAATCCGCATTTTAGTTAAATAAATGATAGCGGAGACTATGACGAATATTTCTCGGCCAAGTAATGTCTGCATTAAAAAGACGAGAGGGCAAAATCATCAAAAAAACATTGAAAACATTCAATTTTTTTTATAGAATTAGCTAATGGTTATTAATTATCGCGGACAAAGTTGCTTTGACGTCCAGAATGGCGAACTATCGCTTTTGACCGACCCGCTAAACAACCGGCTTAAAGCCGATATTATCCTGAAAACTCGAACCGGCGCTTCGGAAAAAGAGCTTCAGAGCATTGCCGAAAACGAATTTCCATTTCCCGGTGAATATGAAATCAAAGGCATCCATTTCCGGGGATTCCCCGCTTCGCTGCCGAATAAAAAAGACAAGGAAATAAAAAGTGTTTTTGTGGTTGAGTGGGATGATTTTCGGCTGGCGTTTTTGGGACAAATTTCAACAGCGCCATCGCCGGACGCGCTGGAAGAATTATCCGATGCCGACATTTTGTTTTTGCCAATCGGAACAGATTTTTTATCTCCCGAGGAAGCGATTAAAATAGTCAAACAAATTGAACCAAAAATTATTATTCCCGAAATATCCAAAGGCGGAGAAAAATTTTTAAAGTTAATTGATAAAAAACCGGCAGCTCAAAATAAATTGGTAATCAAGAAAAAAGACATAGAAAAGATGAAAAACGAAATTGTTGTTCTAAAAACCGTCTAAAAAATGCCCAGTAATACAACTTTGACTTTAAGAAACGCAAAAATATGACAAAATTAAATACATATCAAAAGGTAAAAATAACTTTAAACCAAAGGTCTTTTAATTCCGCCAAACGCGAACAAAGTTGATATACTTGAATGTTTGAAAAATTTGAAAAATATCTAAAAAAACTGCAAAATTCCGACGAAGACACAAAAAGACAGGCGACAATTATCGGGACGATTATTATTATGGCGATTATAGTATTAATCTGGTTCCAATTTTTTAACCCCGTCGCCCAACAAACAACCGCCGCTCCGGAACAAAACAAAATTTCGTTTTTTAGCACTTTTCAGAACGGTTTGGGAATAGTCGGAAACGCAATTGGTTCAAAAATAAAAGATTTTTCCCATTTTTTAAGCGCGCCTCGCCAATACATAATTAATCCAACACAAAAATAAAATGGCTAAAAGAAAAAAAATAATCCGCCGAAAAGGCCAAACGTTAAGCGGATCTAATAACGAAGAAAATAAAAATATCATCGGCAATACTGCCGGCAAACGCGAAATAACCACCGAACTTCAGGAGTCGTATTTGCATTACGCGATGTCGGTTATCGTCGGTCGGGCGCTGCCTGATGTCCGCGACGGGTTAAAACCGGTTCACCGCCGCATCCTTTGGGCGATGTGGGAAAGCGGACTTACTCATCAGTCAAAATTCCGCAAATCCGCCAATATCGTCGGTGAAGTTTTAGGTAAATACCACCCCCATGGCGATGCTTCCGTCTACGACGCGATGGTCAGAATGGCTCAGGAATTCCAGCTCCGTTATCCTCTCATCCAAGGCCAGGGAAACTTCGGTTCAATTGACGGCGACGCGCCGGCCGCTTACCGCTACACCGAAGCCCGTCTTTCTAAAATTTCAGACGAGCTTTTGATAGACATTGAAAAAGACACTGTTGACTGGCAGCCGAATTACGACGCCCGGCTTAAAGAACCGATGGTTTTACCCGCCAGGCTCCCTAATTTATTAATAAACGGTTCTTATGGTATCGCTGTCGGAATGGCAACAAATATTCCGCCTCATAATTTAAACGAGGTCGTTGACGCCACTTTATATCTCGCCGATAATCCCGACGCCGAAAATAAAGAACTGGTTCCGAAATTCATTAAAGGACCGGACTTCCCCACCGGCGGTCTTATTTTTGATCAAAAAGCCATAATTGAAACTTATCAAAGCGGACGCGGCAATATTCCGATAAGAGGCAAAGCCGAAATCGTTGAGCGGAAAAACCGTCAGTTTGACATTATCATCACCGAAATCCCTTATCAGGTAAATAAATCCGAACTGATTATCAAAATCGCCGAACTGGTTCAAACCAAAAAAATAGAAGGAATAAGGGATATCCGCGATGAATCAGATAAAGAAGGCCTGCGGATAGTTATAGAATTAAAAAACGACGTGCCGCCACAAAAAATATTAAATCAGCTTTTTAAATATACCGATCTCCAGAAAAACTTTAATCTTAATATGCTGGTTCTGGCCGACGGTCTTCAGCCGCAGGTATCTTCGCTTAAAGAAATTTTGGCCGCTTATTTAGATTATCGGAAAACCGTCATCCGGCGACGGACAGAGTTTGATCTTAAAAAAGCGCAGGAACGCGCCCATATTTTAATGGGATTGTCCAAGGCGCTTAAGTCCATAGACGCCATCATTAAAACAATAAAAAAATCCGACAATAAAGAAGTTGCCCATAAGAACCTAATGAAAGATTTCAAATTAAGCGATATCCAAGCGACGGCAATTTTAGAAATGAGGCTGCAGGCTCTGGCGGCGCTTGAGCGTGAAAAAATAGAATCAGAGCTGAAAGAAAAAATGGCTTTAATCAAAGATCTGGAAATAATCCTAAAAAGCCCGGCGAAAATATTAAAAATAATAAAAACCGAGCTTGAAGAGCTTAAACAAAAATATAATTCCCCTCGCCTGACCCAGGTTATTTCAACCGGCATTAGCGATTTCAAAGAAGAAGACTTGGTTCCTCAGGAAGAAGCGGTTATCAGTCTGTCGCACAGCGGTTATATTAAGCGTTTGCCTCCCAATACTTTTAAAGCTCAAGGCCGCGGCGGCAAGGGTCTTATCGGCTCAGAAGTAAGCGAGGAAGATTTTTTGACCCATTTCTTAAAAGCCGATACTCATGACAATATTTTATTTTTCACTTCTTTAGGAAGGGCTTTTCAGACTAAAGTTTACGAAATTCCCGCCGCCAGCCGCACCTCTAAAGGCAAGGCTATTCACAACTTCCTGGAGCTGCCCGCCGAAGAAAATATTTCCGCTATAGTCGCCTATCCGGAAAATAAAAAACAAGAAGGAAAGTATCTGGTAATGATAACCAAAAACGGATTAATCAAAAAAACTCCCGTTTCTGATTTTGAGAATATCAGACGAACGGGAATTATTGCCATCAAAATAAAAAAAGGTGATTTGCTTATAGATGTTAAGATTTCCACCGGTCAGGACGAAATCATCATCGCCACTGCCCAGGGAAAATCAATCCGTTTCAAAGAAAGCCAGGCGCGTCCCTTAGGCAGAACTGCCGCCGGGTTCATCGGCATGCGCCTTAAAAAAGGCGATTTCGTTGCCGGTTTTGATATAATTAAAAATGGAGAAAAGAACGCCAGCTTCTTGACGGTTATGCAAAACGGCTTCGCCAAACAAACTCCTTTAAAAGATTACCGGCTTCAAAACCGCGGCGGCAGCGGCATTAAAACCGCTAATATCACGCCTAAAGTCGGACCAATAATAAGCGGCCAGATAATTGCCGGTCAGGAAGAAATTTTTGCCTTAAGCGCCCGCGGGCAAATACTGCGCACTCAGCTTTCAAGCATCAGAACAACAGGCCGCGCCGCCCAAGGAGTTAGAATTATGAATTTAGAAGCCAACGACCGCTTGATAGGCGTTGTATTAATTTAATCTAATGCCGGTAAAATTAAGCAAAAAACAAATAATAATAATTGGCGGTGGGCTTGCGGCCGTTATTATTATTGTTTTAGCTTTTATGTTCGGAGGGTCAGCCGGTCAGCAAGCCGCAGCCCCTGAAAGCCTGACCATCTGGGGAGACACTCAAAATAAAGACGTCTGGAGCCAGATAATTTCCGACTATCAGGCCCTGCGGCCAAACGTAAGCATCAAATATCAAAATTTTG
>JAMDBA010000021.1 GCA_023484365.1 Patescibacteria group bacterium | reverse complement strand
CTTAGCGCCTTTCTTCTATAACTTTTTTGTACAAATCAACAAATTTGGCGATGGTATTTTTAACGTCGTGATCTTGAATGGCTTTTAAACTATTTTCGCCCATTTCCTTAAGCCGTTTTTTATCGGCTAAGATTTTAATTATTTTTTCCGCTAAGTCTTTTTCGTTTAATTCAAATAAATAGCCGTTATAGCCGTTTTTAACTAATTCGGGAAGCGCCACGGCATTTGCCGCTATCACCGGCAGACCTTCCGCCATCGCCTCCATTACCGACAGACCTTGGAGCTCCGCTGTTCCCGTGCCCATATAAACATCGGCTAGACTGTAGATTTTATCCAGATTGCCGTCATCCAACCGACCGGCAAAAACAACTTCGTTTTCTATATTCAACTCTTTCGCTAAATCTTGAAATTCCTGTTCATTCTTGCCGCTGCCGACCAGTATTAGCTGGACGGGCGTCTTTTTTAAAACTATCGCCACCGCTTTTAATAGCATATCTATGTTTTTATCAACCTCAATCCGGCCGACAAATAAAAGGACGGGGATGTTCTTGTTTATTTTGTATTTGGCCATTAAATATTTATCGGGTGGGAATTTTTTGAATCGGCTCAGGTCTATTCCGTTTGAAATCGCCGCCATCCTATTTTTCAGGCCGATTTTTTTTAGTAAATCTATCGCTGCTTGCGACGGAGAAGTGACGAAATCAAGCTTGCTGTAAACTTTTCTAAAGTCGCTCCACATCAGTTTCCTAATGTCGTCATGGGCGAATTCTGGAACGTACTGGAGCAGATTTTCGGGCATAAAATGATTGGTGCCGATAATCGGGACGCCGGTCTTCCTGGCGATTTTTAAAAGTGTCTTGCCGAGGGCAAAATGATTTTGGATATGGATAATGTCGGGATTAAATTCTTTTATTTTTTTGGCGAGTTTGGCGCGAAGGCCGCTTTGGTAAACAAAACGGAAATAAGGATGAATAATTTTTAAGGGGATTGATTTCAGTCGGAAAATTTCAAATCCAGTTTCGTCTTTTTCAATTTCGTCTTTAAATTTTGTATTTGGCGCGATAACCAGGACCTTGTAGCCGGCTTTCGTCAGGCCGCGGGCGAGCCGCTCGGTGAAAGTGGCGGAACCGTTGACGTCGGGAGGATAAGTCTCGTTTGATAAAACTACTCTAAGGTGTCTGCTCATAAAACAATTTTATCAAATTAAAATTATTAAGCGAGGAATAAATAAAAACAAAGTTTTTATTTGAGCCGAGCGACATAACTTTATAAGCAAAGCCAATAAAATTATTAAGCGAGGAATAAATAAAAACAAAGTTTTTATTTGAGCCGAGCGACATAACTTTATAGGCGGAGAGATTATATTGAAAAAATAATTTTTTTTGACGGTTTTATTTGTTAAAATATAAGTAATGGCTAATAAATTTTCGGGGAATATTTATCTCGGCGCCGACCATCGCGGACTTGAAACGAAAAATTATTTAAGGAATATCTTAGAGGAAAAAGGGTATAAGGTTTTTGATTTGGGCGCTTATGAATACCAAAAAAACGACGACTACCCGGAATTTGCCGCTAAGGTCGCTAAAAAAGCTGGCCAAAAAAAGGGAAACAGGGGAATTGTTGTTTGCGGTTCCGGTGTTGGCGTTGATGTTGTTGCTAATAAATTTAAAGGGGTGAGATCGGCTTTCGGTCTTGCGGAAGCCCAGGTTAAGGCGGCGCGTTCAGACGACGACGCGAACGTTCTAAGTTTGGCGGCGGATTTTACCGGGAAAAACAAAGCGGCCAATCTGGCGCTGGTTTTTTTGAAAACGCCCTTCAAAAGCGCTTCGCGTTTCCGAAGGCGGCTTAAGGAAATATCCGGAATTGAAAACAGGTAAAGAGTCTGCCTCCTAATCTTTTTAAACAAAGCTTTCTTGCCTTTTGCCTATCGGCTAGCGAATAAAAATAATAAAGAACAGATAATTGCCCGCCGTTAAGCGGCGCCCAAATTGAAAATATTTGGATTTATCCACAGCCGGTGGGCTTTTCAAGTAAAAATATGCTAATATAAAAGTATGGATAACCAAAATCAAAATTATATGCCGGGTCAAAACCAGATGGCCGGCCAGCCGCAAGGCAACGGCGTTCCCCCTGTCCCTCCGTCTCCGAGCGTTAAGGTCAGGACGATGGAATCTGATTATAAATCAACTACCGAGAGCGGCGGTCAGCCGCCGGTGCCGGAAAAAGTTGTTGTTCCTCCCGTTGATCCGAATGTTAAGTTTTCTAATTTTAATACGCCTCCAAAAGAGCCAACTTTCCAACCTTCGGTAAAACCTTCAAGTGTTCAGCCTTCGGTTGCTCCGACTAATATTGCCAAAAAGAAATCGCCAGTCATTTTAATAATAATCTTTCTGGTGATTATTGCCTTGGGTATTGGTGGATATTTCGGTTATTCTTACTTTTTTGCTCAGCCGTCGGCTCCGACAGCTCCCGTTTCCACTCCATTATCCACTCCGACTCAGCCATCAATTCCAGCTCCGGCGGCCGTCCCGACCACGACTCCTGCCGCGCCTTCGCTTATTCATCAATCATTTTTCAAAACACCCGCTCAAACCGTTTCACTTAGTTTTGACCCGACTGCCGGTTTACTTGGTTATAAAACCGCTTTAGCCACCGTTATTCCTTCAAATGCCACCTCCGGACTTTATGAAGTGTTGGTAAAAGACAATAGCGGTAACGCCTTAGGCGCTTCAACTATTTTACCTATTCTTACTTCTTCAATATCGTCCAGTTCGCTGGGTAATTATTTCCAGCCCGACATAACCGTTTTTCTTTATAAGGACAATGGTGGAATTTGGCCCGGTTATATTCTGACTTTAAATTCATCGGTTAGCCTTTCAACCTCAACGAGCGCGACTTCTTCAATGGCCGCCATTAAAGCTTCAGTGGCTAATTTGGAATCGGCTTCCGATTTGCCCAATTTTTATCTTGCCAATCCGGGGACGTTCGGAGCTTTTAAGGATGGTAAGCTTGGGACTCAGGCAACTCGCTATTCCGTTTCTACTAATAAAGACGCATTCAATTACGGATTTTTCGGAAATTACTTGGTATTGAGCGATTCTTATAACGGATTAAAAGCGGCGGTGACGAATTTAGGGTTTTAGTATTATCACAGAATGAATAATATTAACGAAATCGGCGGCGTTTTAACTCCAGACGAGAAAGTTTCTTGGGACGGCAAACCAGAATACATTCCTTTCATGATTAATTACTTCTTATCGGGATTGATCTTTGCGTCTGCTGTTGTATTATATCTTTCGTCATATTTGGCAATTTCGCTCCATGTGGCTATATTTACCAATTTACTTTTTAGTATTTTAGCCGGATTATTAATTTTTTTATAGTTGTTTTTATTGGAAATTTATTTTATAGAATAACTCATTACGCGGTTACCGACAGGAGGGTTATTCTACAATCAGGGATTTTCGGGAGGAATTTTAAATCAGTGGAATATAATCGAATCCAAAACGCCGGGGTTGACGTAGGCGTTATTAATTGGATATTTAAAACCGGAACCGTAAGAATATTCTCTGGAGAAACCGGCTCTCAAGGCAGTGGCGACTCGCAAAGAGTGGTCCCTAAGTTTGACACATTCCAATCAATTCAAAATGCTTATCAGGTTCTTAAGTTAATTCAAGACAATACCTCAAAAAGAGAAGACGCCGAAGTTGATGTTTTAGAGTCAATTAATAAAGAAGTCAGTCAGGAAGATCAACTATTAGGAAATAAAACTCAATCTTAGTCGGTAAAAATAAAAATTTCCCTTTTTAGCTATTTTTGTTGACGGCGGATTTTTGCAGAGCTATTATTTGAATAGTTAATTTTAATTATCTAAAAGGGGAATGAGATGAATAAATCTTCAGAATTTAAAGAGTTTCTTGATGATCTGAAAAAGAAAAATTCAAAACTGGCCGAAAAAATGGAAGAATTTTACAAAGTAAATTTAAATTTTTTCAACCAATTTCCTGTTAATTGTCCTAATTGCAGAAAAGAAAACCCGATTTCTTTGTGGATTTTTATTCAAGATGTTGAGAATTTATATATCAGATCCGCGGGGGATCCTGTTTCAAGCGAACTTGATGATGAAAAATGCCACATGATTTGCCCGAATTGTCATGGCGAGATAAGCATTTATCATCATCCTCAAAAGATCAGCATTCTCGGCTCTATCCAGTTTTTAGGCAAAGAAGGGTTGTTTGCTAAAATCACAATTAAGGAAAAGATAAGATTATAAAATTCAGCTCCGATTAAATCGGAGCTTTTTTATCCTCTCAACTTTTTAGACAAACACTGAACTTCTTCATGAACATGCGTTTTCGGATGTTTCTATCATTTTTAAAACTGTCGCGCGATTTAAAAAACAAGGAGCGGCAAACCCTCCTATCTTTTTGAATAAATCATCGCTATTCTTTATTTTTGTGAGTTTATGAAATGCTTTGTCGGTTCTGATTAAGAAGGCTTTGTTCCAAAAAGATTGAGGGTAGATTTGCCAGCGTTATTTTTTTGTGTTATTTTTTATGCTATAAATTAATTATGGTGGCTATGGTGTAATGGCAGCACTAGAGTCTGTGGCACTCTCGGTTCGGGTTCAAATCCCGATAGCCACCCAGGATTTTGGAAATAAAAAAAAGCCGAGCATTGCGCGCTCGGCTTAAAATTACTTAAGGAGATTTAATTGCCCAACCTTTTATCGCGACAACGCCGTCAAGGGTCTCGCCGGCAGTATCCGGGTCGTTATTTCTAGTGTATGTTATAGGATAGCCCGGTCCGTTATTCTGAATAAATATAGTAACATTAGAACCGATTGATTGAAAGGCGTCCATATTGGATAGCTGAACACAGACGGGCGCAACAATTTGTCTCATGGTTACTATGGTAGAATAAGGAGTGCTAAGCTGTATCAAATAGCTCCTCGCTCCTTTCGGGTATACGGTCATGTTGTCCTTACATGGGCCCGTCATAACTATCTGTCCGGATATCATATTTTTTTCGGCATCAATGATTTCCGCGACTTCTGTTGGCGCGGCTATATAAGCCCACCCCACGTAACGACTGAAGGGATTGTCGGCGGCGGAGCTTTTGGTCCCGCTAGAGCAGGAGCTTATCATTGCTATCGCCAAAAATAACCCCAGAAAACCCAAAGTTTTAATTTTTACCATTTTTTCTCCTTTTTGAAGCTAATTTTTTAGCTTCTGTAGTTTCAAAAATCTAATTAGATGCTAGCAAATTTAATTGAGACGTCAAGCGCTTGCGAGCCCAACAAGTAATTAGCACGGTAGTGTAAATTTATGGATTAACATATTCTCTTAAGTCCGGCATGTAAATACCTGCATCATTTATCTCTTTAAACTTATTTCTCGTTTTATTCACGTCGGCGCGCAAGTATTTTTGTAATAAAAAAGCGGGGCTATCCCCGCTAATAAAATTAATGGCTATTCAGGTTCTTGCCAGGATATTTTAAACGAAATTGTTCCCAGCCACGGCATAGCCGAATTATCAACTCTTTCCAGTTTGTCTTCTTTAACCATAGCGGCATACCCTTGTTTTTTAAGCCCTTCTATAACTAATGGCGACACCGAATCTTTGTATTCTTTCCAATAAAAACTGCCGGCAAGTCTTATCTTGTAATTCACAGACAGAGAAAGAAGTCCTTTGTTGGCTGCCTTCTCTATTTCAATATTAAGTTCGTTAAGTAGTTTCTCGGCCCGATCCTTTATTCCAGCGATTTGCTCTTTCTTAAACTTTTTTTCTGATTTGATTCTTTTCGCCATACGTTGTCGGACTATCTTCGCGGCCTGTTTAGCGGTAATCATAATCCACCTTCCTTTTTTGATTGTTATAAAACTGATTAAATAATAGCGGGATAGTTTTGCGCCGTCAATATCTTGTACTCGTCCATAACATATGAGACTTTTCAGGAGTTAGTTTATTACAAATATACCTCAAAGGAGAAATAAGGCCAATCGACCAGTGAGGCCTTCTGGTATTGTACCAAAGGAGCCAGTCTATAAGT
>JAMDBA010000065.1 GCA_023484365.1 Patescibacteria group bacterium | reverse complement strand
TATCGCCAAAGTGTTCCCGTTAACTTTCAAAACAATTCCGCGGGATTCATACAGGCAAAAATTTTAATTATCAGGCGAAAACAGCGGAGGATTGATTGTCGCCGCGGATTATTATGTATAATTACAAAATAGCTCTGCTGGTCTTATCCAGCGGAATCTATAAATAGTTTTACCGGGCTTGCTCAGTAGAATCTATAAATAGCTCTACCGGGCTTGATCAAATAAGTTCAACCGCTAAGCTTGCTTATAATAACGGCGGTCAAAATGGAAACTGATTTTAAAAAAACAACAGACGAAGAAATAATTAAAAAATATCTTTCTGGCGAAAGCGAATTATTCGGCGTTTTAACCGAGAGGTATGCCAATTTTATTTATAATTTTATTTATCAATATGTAAAAAACCGTGAGCAGGCAGAAGATTTAGTCCAGGAAACATTTTTAAAAGTTTGGAAAAATTTAAAAAGATTTGATCTAACCAAAAAATTTAAAGTCTGGATTTTTAAGATCGCGCGCAATACGGTAATTGATTTTTTCAGGAAGAAAAAAGAAATAAATTTTTCCGATATAGACAAAAGGGAAGAAGAAAAAGAATATGATATTCCCGATGCTGGCCCGACCCCTTCGGAAATATTTGAGCGTAAAGAAATTCAGGAAGAAACAAAAAAGGCCCTTTCTTTTTTGCCGCTTAAGTACCGTTTAACGCTCATTAATTATTATCAAGATCAGCTGAATTTTCGGGAAATAGCCGAATTGAACGGCGAGTCAATAAATACGGTTAAAAGCCGTTATCGCCGGGCGATGGCTTTGCTTAAGGCCGGAATTATTCAGCGCAATCCCGAAACAGCTCAGTCGGATTTACTGAATCGTCGCACCAAAAAGAGAGGTTGATCCGTATTTAACGGCTAATGGATGATCTTAAACGCTTAGGAAAATTAATTTCAAAAATTAACCTAGACGCTCCGGAAGGGCTTTCGGAGCGTATTCTTTCCAATATTAAAGAAAAAGAGCGGCGGGCGGATCTTTGGCGCGCGACGTTTTATTCTGCTCTTTCCGCGATATCTGTTTCGTTGTTGTATTTCTCGTCGTCTTTCGCGGTTGGGGAATTCTATCGTAGCGGGGCTGCGCAAATTTTATCACTGCTGTTTTCCGATTTTCAATCAATGGTCGCCAATTGGCAGGATTTCTCTTTGTCTTTGGCAGAGTCTCTGCCGGTCTTGCCTTTGGTCTATATGATTTTAAGCGTTTCGGCGCTGATAATATTTGCGGCTTTAGCGATAACGAATGTCAGAAAGTTTGAGCAGCTTAAACATAATTATTTTAAACATGCCTAAAAATAAATGGTTTAATATAGGTCTGATTGCGGCTGGGAGCATAATTATACTTCTCTTGGTTTTTAGTTTTGGCCTTTATGTAGGAGAAAAAAAAGAGGACTTTAATCATGAGTGGGCGGAGAATTACAGCCGGTTCTTTGGATCGCCGCGGCCGGGATTCTTTCTGCAGTCAATAGGCGGCCAGCCTCCCGTCGGTTTGAATATGAATGCGTTTGGCAACGGCGGGATTGTTTTGAAAGTTAACGGGAACACTTTGGCGATAAAAGGAAATGACAATAACGAAAAAGTAATAGCGGTTTCCAGCTCAACGACTATCAGGAAATTAAATAGCGATATTCAAATTAGCGATATCCAACCGGGTAATCTTGTGATAGTTATTGGCCAGCCGGATTCCAGCGGCCAAATCCAGGCGCGATTCATAAGGGTTTTTCCGTCAGTGAATGCCTCAAGCGGCCCGATGTCGCAGCCGCCAGTGTATATAAATCAAAAATAATATATGAAAATATTTTCTCGCGTTAAAAAGGGCGCGGTTTCGGTGTGGTTGTTTGCGATGAAGCACAAAATAATTTCTTTGATAATTACTATTTTGATAATTTACGGCGGCTATGCCGGTGTGAGAGGGTTGTTTTCCGGAAATTCCGGAACTCAATATGTTTTGGCGCAAGCTCAAACCGGGACTTTGATTTCTTCTGTTTCTGCCAGCGGTCAAATTTCCATGTCCACTCAGCTTGATATTAAGCCGCAGGTTTCAGGAAACGTTATTTCTATCGCCGTAGCGCAAGGCCAACAAGTTAAAGCCGGTCAGTTGATTATGAAGCTTGATCCCACTGATGCCGAAAAAGCCGTGCGCGACGCGCAAGCTAATTTAGAGGCGGCCAAACTTTCTTTGGCGAAACTTGAAGAGCCGCCCACTCAACTTTCAATAACCCAAGCTCAAAACGCGCTTGCCCAAGCGCAGCAGTCTTTGCAAAGCGCCCAAAACGCTTTGATTAAAGATTATAGCGGGGGATTCACTTCTGTTTCTAACGCGTTTATAGACTTGCCGGGCGTTATGACCGGTATAAGCAATATCTTATATGGAACAAATATAAATAATAACCAGCCGAACGCTTACGCTTATTATGATCTTTCAAAAAATTATAATTCTAACGCGGATCAAATCTTAAACGACGCTATAAATAGTTATCAGACCGCCCTAACAACTTACAATCAAAATTTAAGCGATTATACCGGCGCCAGTATAGATTCCAGCAGCACAGTTATAAATTCGCTGATTAGCGAAACTTATAATACCGCGGTTTTGATATCAACGGCCGCCAGAGACACGAAAAATCTGCTTGATATGGCCGATAGCGCGATAACCAATACTCAAGGAGCTAAAGCGCCGGCAATTCTTACGACTCACGAAAATAATATTCAAAGTTATATAGGCACGGTTAACAACCATCTAAACGATTTGCTCAGCGCCGAAAATTCCATTCAAAGTGATGAAGACGCAATAACTAATGCCAGCAGCAGCATAATGGCTGGCACTCAATCTTTAGAGGAGCTTCAGGCGGGAGCGGATCCTTTATCCATTCAATCGGCGCAGCTTTCTGTTCAGCAGGCGCAGAACGCTCTTCTTGATGCTCAACAGACTTTGGCGGAATATTCTATTACCGCTCCTTTTGACGGTACGATAGCCCAAATTGATGTTATTGTTGGCGATCCGGCTTCGCCCGGATCGGCGGTGGCGACAATCATTACCAGCAAAAGCATCGCCGATATTTCATTAAACGAAGTAGATGCCGCTAAATTAAAAATAGGCGATAAGGCAACTTTGACTTTTGACGCGATTCCCGATCTTACTATTGCGGGCGACGTCTCCGAAATAGATACTATCGGCACGGTGAGCCAGGGGGTTGTTAATTATGGAGTTCAAATCGCGCTGGAAACTCAAGACAGCCGTATAAAACCCGGGATGACCGTTAATGCGGCGGTGGTTACTAATGTTGATCAAAATGTTTTAATGGTTCCAAACTCGGCGGTAAAGTCTCTTGGAAATACCAATTACGTTGAGGTGATGGATGTGGCGACGAGCTCTTTGTCTGCCGGGGCAAACGGACAATACACGGTTGTTTCTTCCGCTTTGCCGGGAAGGAAAATAGTTCAAATTGGCGACGCCAATGATTCGGAAACAGAAATTTTAAGCGGCTTAAACGAAGGCGATTTAGTGGTCGTGCAATCAGCCGCTTTTTCGGGATCGGCCCAGACGTCTAATTCAGCTCAAAGGGGCGGTGTAGGAGGAAATTTCAGGGCTTTTGGTCTATAAAGAAGGCGGACGGCGCTTTGCCGCGTTATGTCGCCTTTGGTAATTATTATGATTGAGTGTAAAGATATAATTAAAATTTATAAGAACGGAGACGTGGAAACGGTCGCTCTAAAAAATATTTCTTTTGAAATCAAAGAAGGGGAATTTGTCGCTATTATGGGCGCTTCCGGTTCGGGTAAATCAACTTTAATGCACATCATCGGAGCTCTTGATAATCCGACATCCGGGCTTTATAAGCTTGACGGGAAAGATGTTTCTAAGCTTTCTGATGATGATTTAGCCGATATTCGCAAAAATAAAATCGGCTTCGTTTTTCAGGCATTTAATTTATTGCCTAGGGCGACGGTTTTGAGAAACGTTAAACTCCCTTTAATTTACGCTGATATTTCGGACTCAAGGCGAAATGAGCTGGCAAGGGAATCTTTAACTAAAGCTGGATTACCGGAAGATCGTTGGGATCACCTCTCCAATCAGCTTTCGGGAGGGCAAATGCAGCGAGTCGCTATCGCCCGGGCTCTTGTTAATAATCCCAGTATAATACTTGCTGATGAACCGACGGGAAATCTTGATTCAAAAACCGGCGAGGTGGTTTTGGGAACCTTCCAGGAACTCAATCAAAAAAATAATCATACGATAGTTTTAATCACTCACGAGCTTTATGTTGCCGAACACGCCGACAGGATAATTCATCTTCAGGACGGCGTTATTTTAAGCGATAAGAAAAACAGCCAAAAAAGATTAGTTAATCACCATCATGAAACTGCCTGATTTATTAGAGGAAACTTATTTTTCGCTTACGGTTAATAAAGTTCGGACCGGCTTAACAATGCTGGGGATTATAATTGGGATCGGCTCGGTTATCGCGATGGTTTCAATCGGGCAGGGAGCTCAGGGTTCAATAGAATCAAGCATCCAATCAATAGGTTCAAATCTTATTATAGTGACTCCCGGCGCAGCGCGCGGGGTTGGGATGCAAATAAGTCAAGGCAGAGGCTCGGCTCAAACTTTAACGCAGGCGGATTCCGATGCTATTGCCAGCCAAGTTTCTTTCGTTTCGGCTATTGCTCCTGAAATAGATCATAGGTATCAAATAACGGCTAAGGGAACGAATACAAATGTTGAAGTGGTTGGAACGGTTGCTTCTTATCCTTCGGTGCGCAATGTTCAATTAGCTATTGGTTCTTTCATAACAGATCAGAATGTCAGTAATTTTGATAAAGTTGCGGTTCTTGGACCGCAAGCGGCTTCTGACCTTTTTAATTCCAGCAGCAGCGATGTTATCGGGCAGATGATAAGGGTCAATAATGTTGACTTTACGGTTGTCGGCGTAGATCAAGCGAAAGGAGGGGGTGGTTTTGGCAGCCAGGACGACATGATTTTTGTCCCGATTTCTACCGCTCAAAGATTTTTGGAGGGAGATACCTATGTATCTCAAATAAATATTCAAGCGCAAGATCAAAATTCCATGGCTTTAGTTCAGCAGCAAGTAACCAATCTTTTGCTTTCTCGCCATAATATCAGCGATCCTCAGCTGGCTGATTTTAGTGTTATGAATCAAAACGATATTGTTGCGACTGCTTCTTCTGTCACTAATACTTTTACCATTTTTTTGGCGGCGATTGCCGGTATATCTTTAATTGTCGGAGGTATCGGCATTATGAATATGATGATTACCACCGTCACTGAAAGGACGAGGGAGATAGGCCTTCGAAAAGCAATCGGCGCGAAAAAGAAAGATATCAGCATGCAATTTCTGACCGAATCAGCGGCTCTTACTTTTATAGGCGGATTTATCGGTGTTGTTTTCGGCTGGCTGACAGCTGTTTTAGTTGCTCAGTTTGCCGGCATCGCGACGCAGGTTTCTTGGGTAGCGGTTATTTTGGCTTTTGGTGTTTCGGCGGCCATAGGAATTATTTTCGGGTATTATCCGGCCCGTCAGGCGGCGAGCCTTAATCCGATAGAAGCATTGCGTTATGAATAAAATTTTTTTTAAAAAATACGCCGGTAGTTTTAATGAGGTTAACTTTCGCGCCTATATATTTTTGAATTTCTTTTGAAGTTCAAAGTGAGGATATATAGGCGCGGGAGGAAAAAGGTCGCTTAATTTATAAATTAAAATAAATCTTTTTATTAAAATGAAAAAAATACAAGTTATTATTATCGCTATAGTTGTCGCTTTGGTTTTTGGTGTCGCCGGATATTTTATTGGTTCTACTTACGGCAATAAATCAAATTTATCTGGCGGACAGGCTTATCAGAGCCAAAACGGTCAAAGGGTTATTTTCAGAGGAGGGGCAAACAGCGGGGTTGCAAGCGGGCAGATTGTTTCTTTTGACGACAAAAGTATAACTGTTAAATCGTCAAACGGCGGCTCTGCAGTAATTTTCTACTCTACTTCAACTGAAATTAGCAAAATGGCAACCAGTTCGGTAAGCGATTTAGCTAACAACGAAAACATAACTGTAATCGGTAGCCAGAATTCCGACGGC
>JAMDBA010000062.1 GCA_023484365.1 Patescibacteria group bacterium | reverse complement strand
AGTCGCAATTCCAGACCGAGTGGTGGTCTCGATAATATTTCCTATCCATACTCTAATTATAGCGAAGAGGATGCTGGTGGGCGCTCCATCTCCGAGCTTACGCTCGGAGTATTTATGCGCGAATAAAATTTTTAATTTTATTAAACATTGTAAATAAAAAACGTAAGTGAGGCGACGGTTATGCTTCCTCGGTCTATTTTAATCTTAAATTTGAGCGATATCTGATGTGGGTTATAAGGAAGGCTTGCGGGCTTTTTAGATTCCTTAATTTTAATTATAGCAAATTATTTAAAAGTCGAGATTTGTTAAAAGAAAAAACCCTAAGGATTTCTTAGGGTTTACTTGTTGGTTGCTTTGTCTTTTTTATCAATTGGACCGAGGTCTTTTAATGTTCCGGCGACCATTTTAACAACGCCGTTGTCGTAGTATTCATATTCAATTTCGTAAAGGTGGGTCCGGGGATCGGCTCCTATCGGCGAAGCCAGACATTGCAGCTTAACAACTTTTATGATTTTAGGCTCGTCGTCCATCGGCGCCTCCTTAATCAGGATTAAGCTCTGAAGAAGATCTATTTAAATATTAATCTGAATTTTATGATTACACAAACTACCCTCCAAAAAATACGTATATAGCCGCTCGCGCAATATCATTTACCGATCCTTGAATATGATTTCTTAGATTTTCAAATGTAATGATTTTTCCGTTATTCATAATCAATTCGCCTCCTTGAGTATAGCCCATTTTTATTCCAGAAGCATTTAAAATATCGTTATCATTAAAATAACCAAGTTTATGCCCCTCGTGATCCTTTACGTCGTTGCCCTCTATCCATCCTATTTTCACTCCATTGCTATAGATTTCGTTATCGGATATTTTTATCATAATTATTATTTAATTTTAATAATTTATTTACCGAAAGTCTATTTCTGAATCTGCATTTTTTCTATTTCAGCTTTATTGGTGAGCGTGTCGGCGATGGCTTGGGCGAGTTCGTATTCCATAATCGGGATAACTTCGTCGCCAGATTCGTTTTCTATATTGCTGCTTGGTTGCTCTAGGTCGGTTGTCGTTGAGATTGCCACGTGTCCAATGCCAAGCAGGCGATATAGGAGAGATTGTTTTATTGAGACGCTTTGAATTCTTCGGTACGGGATTTCAATTTCTTCTTTGCTTAAAATTCCTCTTACTATCCTAAGCGACGAGTCGTCCGTCATAATTTTTGAAATTCCATACTTAAGCTTGGCTATAATAATGCCGATGCTTTCTAAGAAAGCAGCGACTATCAACAAAGCAATTATTATCAAATAAGATAAATTATTAAGATTTATTCCGGTGAAATATTGAGCGTGAGATAAAATTGTTTGGCGAACAACAATAAGAAAAACATCAACGATAATTAGAGCGATGGCGATGACGCTCTGTTGAAGCGCGAACATCCAAAACACTCTTTTCCCTAAGCTGTAGTATTGACCGCTCTTTATATCCATAATAATTTAATTATAACTCATTTTTTAATTGTTATAACACCCGTTTTGACGATAAGATGAAATTATTTTTCGGGGTTTTGTAAAACGTCAGTCGGCCAATTTTAATAATTTTTTACTTTTAATTTTAAAAATTCGCCTCTTATCAAATATTATAGTTATCCTTATAATAACGTCATGAACGAGCAAGGAGAAAACAAAGTATTTATTTTATTTCTAATTATTTTTAGAGTGCTCAGAAGCGTCGCGGCCGGAATTATCGCAATTAGTTTTCCTTATTTAATTCTGACAAAACTGCGCTACAGCGCTTTTACTCTTGGGTCTATTTACACGGTCGCTATTATCGCTACGGCCGTTTTGGGGCTTATGATTGGCTATATTGCCGACGCCGGCAGCAGAAAAAAATCCCTTCTTTTGGCGTCATTGATTTTGCCGATCAGCGCTCTGATGGTTTATTATTCAAATAATATATTTATTTTGTTTATAGCCGCGGCGATAGGAGGTTATTCGGCTACTGGGTCTTTGGCGGGAGGAGGGGTCGGAGGATTGGCGGCTCCGGCGCAAGATGCGTTGATGATTGATCTTGCGCCGCCTCGCAGACGAACATTTTATTTTTCGTTGGCAATATTCCTTGCCGGCTTTGGGGCTGCTTTAGGGGCTTTATTGATAGACCACATGTCGGAGCAAAATCTTTTTTTACTGGCCGCTAGTATTAGTTTTATTTCCGTTCTTTTTATTATTCCAATCTCGGATAATAAAAATGATAAAAAGCGCAAGTATTTATTTGGACCAATAAAAAATAAAGCGATTATCGGCAAATTTACCACAGCGGGTATTTTGAACGGTTTTTCTCAAGGATTAATAACGCCATTTCTGATTCCGTTTTTCATTATTATTTATCATATTTCGATTCAGCAGATGTCTGTATATGCTTTTATCAGTGGTCTTATCGGATCCTTCGCTCTTCTACTTGCTCCATGGCTTGATAGACATTTCGGATTTTTAAAAAGCATAGTGTTTACAAGGGGAATAGGCACGATCGCTACCGTTGCCCTTCCGATTTTTAGAGTCCTACCCATTTCTTTGGGAATTTATTTTTTAATTCCAGCTTTAAGAATAGCGGCGACGCCCATTCAGCAATCCGCTTTAACCGAAATGATCGACGGCGAAGAAATGGGTCGGGTTTTAGGAATTAATCAATCAGTTGGGTTAGCCGCCTCTTCAACGGCGACAGTTTTTTCAGGATATCTATTTAGTTTGGACGAGATAGGAATTCCTTTTTATCTGTACGGTATATTAATGGCGGCGAATCTTTTATTGTATTATAAATTTTTCAAAAATTTTAAGCATTAAAATAATTAAATACCGAAGAAGCGTTAGGATTTTATTTTTGACTATCTTGTGTAATTAAAATTGAATACCCTGTCGCTATGGCGATCGAGATGAATCATTCCAATATACTCCGGATTATGGATGCAGATATAATAAAAACCCGTTGGCTACTAAATCGTAGAAGATGTTCAAACCAGGATCATGATTTCTGCTGACTTCTAAAACCTATCCAAATTCCATTTGGATCTTTAATGAAACCCATTTTAAAAATTCCGTCATCGGTCTTTCTCTCCATCAAAACCGTATTAACAGGCGCGCCGTTTTTTACTAATTCGTCAAAAGTTTTTTTAGCGTCATCCACTTCAAAACTTAGGTGGTCCAGCTCAACCCCGTCTTCTTTCCAAGGAGTGTATAATTTACAGTCCTCTGCGTAATACATCATATTCAGTCTTTGCCCGGATTTTTCATCAATCAAGCTTGCCACTCGTTCGCCCGGCATATAACTTCGTTCCTCAATAAACTTAAACCCAAGGTTTTCAGTGTAAAATTTGAGAGATTCGTCCATGTTTTTTACTCTTATTGCGATGTAACTTAGTTTCATATTTTAATTATAATTTAATTCTTTTAAACGTCCACGCGCCTATTAATACGGTAACGATTGCAAAAACGATTAATACCCCAAAATCAAGCAATAAACCGTAACTTGTTATTCCCAATAAAACCGATCTTAATGCGTCGACAGCGTAAGAAACCGGATTTATTGTCACGATTATCTTCAGCCATGTTGGCAGTTTTGAAACAGGAAATAACGCGCCGCTTAAAAAAAACAAAGGAAAAATAACGAAACTTGAAATCAATCCGAACCCTTCCGGACTATCCATAACAGAGCCGATCGCCAATCCAAGCGATGTTATCGCGATAAGCAATAGAATGACAATAATAAAGGTTAGAATTATTGTCAGTAAATTAAAATGAATCCCGAAGAATATCGCGCCTAACACCATCAAAATAATTATTTGCAATAATCCGTCAGTTGAACCCCCTAAGGCTTTGCCAAAAAACATTGTGGTTTTATGCAGCGGGGCCACCAAGACTTCTTTCAAAAAGTCTATGCGTTTATCCAGTATGATATACAATCCAAAAAACAACGATCCGAACAAAACGGTCATCACAAGAATTCCTGGAAATAAAAATTGCTGATAATTCACTCCGCTTACCGCTCCTGGTTCCACTATTGAACCCAATCCCGTGCCAAAAATCACCAGCCATAAAAGCGGCTGAATAATTGCGCCAATCAGCCTTGATGGTTCGCGCATAAAAACCAGGAGTTCCCTGTACCAAATCGCGTATAAACCTCTTATTTCTGAAGTTGTGTTAGACATTGTTTTGTATAAATATTATCTGTTGCCAGAATTAATGGATCTGGTCATCCAACCGCCTTCGCCCTCCTCCGAGTCTTTTCTCATGTGCCTGCCGGTTAATTTTAAGAATACGTCGTTCAATGTTGGAGAGTGGAGTTCAACATTTTGCGCCTCGCCGACCTTATCTAAAATTTTCTGTAAATGCGCGCCGGCATCGTCCACGGTTAAATTCAATAGACCGTCTTTGTATTGCGCGTTTTTTATAAAATCCATATTCTTTAATTCTGATAATTCCGGATTTTTAGTTATTATAGTCACTAAATCTCCTCCAAGGCTTTTTTTGAAATTAATCGGTGTATTCAATGCGACTATTTTTCCGTGGTCAACTATCGCCACTCTGTCGCAAAGTTTATCCGCTTCTTCCATATAATGCGTGGTTAAAATAATCGTTATTTTGTTTTCTATTGATAATTTTTTAATATATTTCCAAAGATTTTCTCTTGTTTGGGGATCCAATCCCAAGGTCGGTTCATCTAAAAATAATATTTTTGGACTATGTAAAAATCCTCTGGCCAACTCAAGACGTCTGCGCATTCCGCCAGAATATTTTCTCATTCTTATGTTTTGTTTGTCGGTTAAATCAACCAATTTTAAACCCTCGTCAATTTTTCTGTTAATTTCACTATCTTTGACTCCGTACATTAACGCATGCAAATAAAGATTTTCCCTGCCGGTTAAAAGATCGTCCGAGCTTGGGTCTTGAAAAACAAATCCAATGCATCGCCTAACCTGGGTCGGATGCTTCACAACGTCGAAACCGCTAATCAAAGCATTTCCGCTGGTTGGCGGCAAAAGGGTGGCCAGCATTGAAAGCGTGGTTGTCTTTCCCGCTCCATTCGGTCCTAAAAGCCCGAAAATCTCTCCTTCGTTTATATCTAAAGATAAATTATCCACGGCGACAAAATCTTCGAATTTTTTTGTAAGATTTTTTATTTCTATCAAAGGCATTGTTTTGTAATATTTATACGTTATATTATGCCAGAAAATCGCGTTAATTGAAAGGCGGTTCGAAAATTCAATAAGGGATATTAAAATTTCCGGCTAAAATAATCACCTTAATTTTCGGGAAAACAAAGCTTGGCGTTCCCGCAAGTTTTTTATAATGTCTTGTTTTCGTCAATCAGAATCGCGTAAGTCCAAACGCGCAAATTATTGACATAATAATTGCCCTCTCTTATTATTCAAAATAGGTCGTTTATAAGTTTCGTGTAAACGAGACAAATAAGGGGGAAAGATGAAAAATCGTCTGCTGGACTTAGTCTACGATAATAGTCTCATAGAGAGGCTTTGGAAGGAAAAGCCTGATTTGTTTATCAGACCAGAAAATATTGGCGGGAAATATCTTGAAGAAACAAAAAGCACCACTATTTTGGCTTTAAAATACGACGACGGTGTCGTCGCAGCGTCTGATGGCCAGGCGACTTCAGGGGATGGTGTCATCGGATTTGATAAGTTTGATAAGCTCATTCAAGTAGAGAAGCATACAATTATAGCTATTGCTGGAGCTCCGACTATCGCTTTGCAAATTTGCCAAATGATGAAAGCGGAAATAAGGATATGGAATAAAACTTATTCAAATAAGCTTTCTACTGAAGGAAAAATAAGTAGATTAAGCGCGATTATGCGCAAAAATATGGCCATGCTTCAGGCGGGCATTGTAGTTGTGCCGATTTACATAACTTTTGAACCAGAGAATAACAAGGGCAGAATTTTCCAATTTGAACCAACCGGATCGCACGTAGAAAGAGAGTTTCATTCTGAAGGATCTGGCGGTCGTTATGCTAAAACCGTTATTGCGGCGAATCTTTTAGGCAAATTCGGCCAGCTGTCGCGCGAAAAAGCCGTCAAACTGGCTATCGCGAGTTTGGTGGAGGCTCATCGTTCAGACGCCATGACAGGAGAGAATCTTTTCGTAAAAGTTATAGACAAAAACGGCGCCTCTAAAGTCAGCCCTGAAGAAATTGCAGAATTACAAGAACAAATTAAAAAGGGGTATAAGTGATGAGAGAATCATT
>JAMDBA010000009.1:522-6428 GCA_023484365.1 Patescibacteria group bacterium | reverse complement strand
AACTTCTAAAGCTTGTCTGGCAAGTAAGGATGAAGGAATCGGTCCGGCGAATGAAGTATCAACATCTTTTTCGAATGTATCTAATGCTTTTTCTACTCTGCTAATAGCGTTACTATACATTTTTTTATCCTTTTTGCCTCTCTTTGAACTTATCTTGGATTAAGTAGCCGATTAGGGTTCTCTATTTAATCTAAGCGAACAGGCCGTCGACCTCGACCATTGAGAGAAGTTTAATAATTTTGATTAAGTTTAACCACAAATTTTTGTTTACATTCCAGTCGCTTCGGAAGACAACTGTTCTTTGTAAACTTCTTTAAAATCTTTCTCTTTATTGTTTTTTATGCTTTTTTCAATACTTATTTCTTTGGCTGTTAAAGCGTATCGTCTGCCTTCGCGGTCAACCATATAAGGAATACCGAGAGAAACAGATTTTTTAGCCCCAGGCTGATCCATCATGTCATGGATAGATTTTTGGATAATTTCATCTCTTCTTATCATCTCGGCAATCCGATTTTCCAGACCGATAATCCTTTTTCCTTCTTTCTCCAGTCGATCGCCAATGGCCATTACAGCCGCACTTGTCGCCTTTGTAAATTCGTCAATTGTTTGCGGCGATTGACTTTTGATAACTTGATAGGATTGTAATCTTTTGACGATAGCGTTTAAATTTCGGATTGAACGGGTGACTTCGGGCATTCTGTATTTATTGTTGTCTGAATCTTCATCATCGCTTTCTTCGCTTGAGTCTGAAGATGACCTCGTTCTTTCAACCGTCCGTTCGCTCGTTGGGACACTTTCACTAATACTGCTGCTTAATGTTTTTCTTCTTTTTGTTTCCGTCGGATTTTCTTGGTCCAAAGCTGAAGTTGTGTCGCCGCTGCTTGAGCTTCGGCTCCTCTCTCTTTCGCTCTGAATGTCATCTGTATCTTCCCACCATTTTTTTCTTGTTTTAGAACGATCTGACGACGAAGATGACGGTGAAGAAATTGTCGGTTCATTGACGGTATTGTACCAATCATCGTCAACGGTCGTTCCCGTTGTTTCATTCGTTCCTTGTTTATTTCTTCGCGCTTTTGTTTCCGTCGGATTTTCTTGGTCCAAAGCTGAAGTTGTGTCGGATGATGTTCTACTGCCTCTTTCTCTTGACGCTTCATTGTCGCCTTCGGCGTAAGTATTTTCCTGACCTTGTCTTTGATGTTTTATCGAACCTCGGCTTGAAGTTTCAGGAGTTGAAGAAGTATCACTGTACGACTCTTGGCTTTCATTGGGATTTTCTTGCTCTAAGGCCGGAGCGTCGCTTGACTGATAAGTCAAAACTTTCGTGATCTGATCAATCGCTTTGGCTATATCGCCAAATCCTCTGACGACATAATTTTTGAAAGCCTTAAAAGACTTGGAAGTCTCAATTGAACTTTCGTCTTCCGATGAATCGGTTGAAGTAGTTCTGGTTCTTGATGAAGAATCACTGCTTTTTGATGGAGAAGACGATGAAGACGACGAATTTGAAGTTTCAGATCGAGAAGAGTTATCTGAAAAACTTTTCGAAGAACTACTGACGCTATCAGTGCTTTCACTGCTTTCTAAAATGTCGCTGATAGTTGTTGGATTTTTTTCTGAAAGACCTTTAATTTTTTCACTGCTCTCAGACTCCGAAATTTCCGTTTCGGATATAGATTTTTTACCAAAATTTAACATTGGCTCATAATTTAATAAATTATCGACTTTAATCCACGAGTTTCTCGGGATTGATTTTTCAAAAACCGCTAAATAATCTAACTGCGGATTTGTGGCAAGAAATTGATTATAAAGAGGCGAGCTATAGTAAGACTTAATATCTTCGCCTTTTTTTATAATACTTTTAGAAAAAAGCCAAGCGTCGTAATTGGCTGGTCGGGGGGTTACGGAAACCTCATCTAAAATAACATCATAAAAAGTTTTAACCGCCTGGCCTGTTTTTTCCGATAATTCCATTACTGCTCTTTTAACTCTTCCGCCCACCGATAATCCTAATTGTGCTCCCTTTTTCAACGCGCTGTAAATCAACGACGCAGTTTTATTATTCTTATCCAACTCCGCCTCAATCCAAAATTGATTTCTGCCATCAAGCCATCCTTTCTTGATATTCCCGATAACAGAACCCTGACCTTTGCTGTGTTCGACTCTTAAAGGTACGCTTTTTTGGTTAATAATATTAACCATTTTTTCCAAAGCCTTGGGAGCGAACCTTTCCTGATCGTGGTCAACATTTGATGTGCTGGCAATTCCTCTAATCATCATTTGCTCGGTGTCATTCGCTACCTGAGCTTTTTCAATGTAAAAGGTAAACTCAAAACCGCTGTCTTTTTCCGCCACTAATATATTCTTATTTATTTCTGACATTTTTCCAATACTCATTGAATAATTTATTTTGACTTTTTTTAGAATTTAAATCTAAAACTCCAATCCCTTTGTCTTTTGTTGGCGGAATTTGTCTAATATAATCGAGAATAATCTTTAACTCATTTTTATTGAGTCCAAATTCTTGGCTTAGAGTTCTCTCGAAAAATTCTTTAGTTCTTGATATATCGCGCAATTGCAAAGCTCTCCTGTAAATATCCGGCCAAGTCGCCGCCTTATGAACAATTCCCTTCCTTCTTGACCAACTTTGATGCTCAAGTTGATCGCTTGCCTTATCGGTTGAACCAGTCTCGGATTCGCTTAATCCGGTTGAACTGATAGATCCTTCGGCGGGAACTGTCAATTTTGCTTTGGGATAAGAATCACTATCGCTTATTTCTTCTTTATCACTGCTTGTTTTCTTTTTTCTATTGGCCGCTATGGTTGTGCCGTAAGTCGTATCATCGACTGTTTTTGTTTCATTCGACGAAGAATTTTTAGTGCTTAAATATGTTCTTGTATCGCCCTGTAAGTCTGAATCGCCAAATCCCATCTCAATTAAATTTTGGACAAAATTCAGGACTTCATCGTCAGACATATTATAAGATGTCTCTTTTTGTTTAATTTCCACGGCTCGGCAAATTTTACCAATAAGTTTATTTTGGTTGATTATATTCTTAAAAGATTCATTACTTAAAACAGCCGTGCAAACAGCGTAAGGATTAACGGCGGAATTCTTGCTTTTGACATCTTCGACACATTTATCCCACTTGGCCGTATGAATCGACGCTCGACCTGGTTTATTAAAATAAGACCAAAACTTTTTAAATTTAATTTCAGCCGCCATTATTTTAATTTATTTAATAATCGACTTAATAAATTAGTTCTCTTTTTCTGGGTGATAAGTTTGACAAAATATTTTTGTAATTCAGGAATAGTCTCAAGAGCATCGAAGATTGAATCTTTTGTCCCTTCCCACCTTGACTGGTTTCCTTTAAACTGGTAGTCAAATCCCCAGCCGCGTTTGTCCGATGTAATAACATATTGGTCCGCTCGGCGATCGCCTAAAATCAAATCTTTTTCAGCTAACCAAAGATTGGCCAAATCAACAATCGCTTGCTTATAACTTTCGGGCGATCGTTTCATATCATCAAGTAAAAGTGTGTCTTTTAAATTTCTTCCATCAATATATTGAGAAACCATATAGTAAGGAAATTTTCTTGAACCGCCAAATTTTGCCTTCCATTTTTCACTGTCATAGGCCGGTTCCATATTTTGATAATCAATAAATTCTTTTTTTACTTCATTATTATCGATTATTCGATTCAATACATTTGTTTCAGTTATTCTTTTAACTCTGGCCACATTTAAACCTCGGTTAGCAAGGGCATTAGTCAATTCTTCTTCCATTTTTTGGCTAAGAAGATTAACGGCGATTGGCGGCTTAATCGCAAAACCTTCGCCGGTTAAAATATTTTCAAAAATAAACGGCTGACCGTATCCCCTATCATCAACCCAAGTCCTATAACCGTCGTTGGTGTAAACAGACTTTTTGAATTTTTTGTTAAATTCTTCTTTTTGTTTTTCCTCCGGCGATTCGGCTGTTTTATTTATCGCCGGAATATACCCCAAATTTGTCAACAACATCGGACGATTGGCCCAATCTTCAAACGGAGCAAATCCAATTCGTTCTCTGACTTCGTTTAATGTCATTGAACCATTCTTTAAAGCTACATCATATATCTGGGAAGCCTCGCTTAAATCAATATTATCTTCGGCGACCCAAGAAAATTCAAGATCTTTAAAGCCAAAATCGTTCCAAAGAATTTCTTGGTTAAAAACTTCTTTAAATAAATGTAATATGGACTGATAACCTTTTTGTTGCGATAAATCTTTTTGAACTTCGCTTGTCGCTCTGTTTAAATCTTCAGTTATGCCAATATCTTGGGGAGATAAACCAAAAGCGGCGGACAGAAGTCTGCTCATAAATTTCATATATTCCATAAACTGCATATCTCGCTGAGTAATATCTTTCAAATTCAAAACTTTAATCTCGCCTGGTCCGGCTATAATCGCTGGACGATGAAATCTTCCCTCCAACTCTGTATACATATACTCTCTCATCGACATCAATTCCCTTTCGTCCATATTGGCGACCAATTGAATCAAAGCGGGGGGGAAAGAACCTTCTTCAAAATAAGTGCCGTTGAAATTATCAGCGTTTAAAATATTAGCGACAACGCCAATAACGCTTTCAATGGGCGAAAGTCCATAACCGAAGGAATTCATAGAGCCTTGGGGGTGCATATTAAAATAAATGAAATCTTTTTTAGGCCACGCCGCGACTAAATCGCCGGCTTCACGGCCGCCCCAAGGATTAGAATTTACAACTTGGACATAAGAAACCGGCAATTCCCTTACCTCTTCGTCTCGACCGACAATCGGCACAGGAATATCTTGATTGCCGTGTTCATCAAAAACCGGCCTTACGGTGGCGGCGTCAAGATAATGCAACTCGGCCAATCTGCCGTCGGGGTATCTGACTTTTTCTATCGCTACGGCGTCAAGGACTAAAAGATCCTCCAAAATTTTGTCAAGAAAAGTCCTAAAAGTTTCGCTGTTCTTATTGGGATGTTTAAATAATTCCGTGGCTATTTCTATTTGTCTTGGATCCGCCTTTTTATTTATGTCAATTGCTTTAATCGTCCATCCTGTTTTCGAGACTTTTTCTTTTAAAACGGTGATACAAATTCTCGCCACGTGAACAGAAGCGGCCGCTCGCCTTAGAACATCATAAGAAATTCTTCCAGGTTTTGATAACCCCTTTTGTAAAAGATACGGCAATCTTTTCCTTCGTTCAAAAGAGAAACCTCTCGGGTCTTCGCCTGACGCTTTGGTAAAAGTATTTTTTGTCTGGCGAGAAAGTCTTTCGCCTTCAGACTTCTTTATTTCTTCTTCGGCGTTTTTTTCCTGATTTATTTCTTCAGCCATTCGTTATTGGTTTTTTCCAAAACTTTAATAATTGTTCGCACCAACCGTCAAACCAAAATAAATAACCGCTCACTTCTTTATTCTGTTTTTTTATAATCGCCACCGCCCAGCTGTCAGCAATAAATTTCATTATGGCCATTCTCGTGTCTTTTTTATTCATAACCTTGATATTGTATGTTTTATTTTTCTCTTCCTGGGACACTAACGCAGCGTCTTTTCTTCTGTTTTCTAAAAATTTAGTGTTTACAAAATTGATAAATTTATTAAATATTTCCGGATTAATTTCTTTCTTTCGGCATTCTGCCAACCATTCTTTTATTAGGACAATAATTTCCAGTTTAGCAAAATTTATTATTTGCTTATGGGGCAAATATTTCCGGATTAATTTCTTTCTTTCGGCATTCTGCCAACCATTCTTTTATTAGGGCAATATGACCAGAGAGACAAGAGAGTTTAAATCGCAGATGAGATTTGATTTTGAGTTTTTCAGCAAAGATTTTATTCTGCTGCTTAAAAAAACGGGTAAAAAAATTTTAAAA
>JAMDBA010000009.1:0-512 GCA_023484365.1 Patescibacteria group bacterium | reverse complement strand
AATTGATAAATTTATTAAATATTTCCGGATTAATTTCTTTCTTTCGGCATTCTGCCAACCATTCTTTTATTAGGACAATAATTTCCAGTTTAGCAAAATTTATTATTTGCTTATGGGGCAAATATTCAGGCAAACCAGGCAAGATGACTTTGTCATTCGTCTCTCTGTTTGTATTGATTAAACTTTTTTCTTGCGGCAAAATCAAACCCTTTCGCCTTAAAATTTCAAGGCTTTCTTTATAACTTTCTTTCAAAATTTTCAAAGGAGCTCTTTTTCTCATAATATTCCTTAACGCCAAAATCTAATAAACCGTCAATTCAAATAATTATTGTAATTTTAGTGGTTATGATTTATTTTGGAGGTTCAAAAATATTTGCCATTCCAGGCGGCATTGGAACAGCCCTTATTTTTCCCCTTTGTGGTGGTATCTCTTCGTTATTTATTGAAGAATTGTTTTGATTATTTATATTTATTATTTTGATTTTATCAATAGAACAATTTTTTCCTTTGGT
>JAMDBA010000043.1 GCA_023484365.1 Patescibacteria group bacterium | reverse complement strand
GAAATATGTTTTTATAGTAGAGCCGTCCGCAACCAAGAACGAGATTAAAAAAATAATCAAAAAGACTTTCGGTGTTGACGCAATTAAAGTGAATATAATAAATAAAGAGGGGAAAATTAAAATGTTCCGCAATAAAGCCGGAAGACAAATAAATCTCAAAAAAGCGGTGGTTACTTTAAAAGAGGGGCAAAAAATTAATTTAGGAGTATAACAGGATGAAAATATATAAACCAACAACTAAATCAAGAAGGCATATGACGGGAATAGATTATTCCGTTTTAAGCCGCGTAGAGCCGAAAAAGAGTCTTTTGAGGCGTTTACCGAACCATGCCGGCAGAAATAGCCAGGGGCGTATTTCGGTGCGTCATCAGGGAGGCGGCCATAAGAAACTTTACAGGGAAGTTGATTTTAAGCAATTTAATTTAAAATCACCGCTAAAAGTTGAAACACTTGAATACGATCCTTATCGGACCGCTTTTATAGCTTTGGTTTCCCAGCTTGACGGCAATAAATCTTATATTTTAGCTCCGGAAGGACTCAGGCCCGGCGATGAGATTATTGTTTCGGAAAGCGCTCCGATTAAAACAGGTAATCGGATGAAATTAAGAAACATTCTTGTTGGCGCGCAGGTTTGTAATATTGAGCTGACTCCAGGCAGAGGCGGCCAGTTGGCCCGTTCGGCCGGGACATCGGCGCAAGTTTTAGCCCACGAAAACGGTTATACCAACCTGAAGCTTTCTTCGGGGGAAATAAGAAAGGTTTTGTGGGATTGTTACGCTACTATTGGACCCGTTTCAAATCCGGAGCATAATTTAATAACTATCGGCAAAGCTGGTCGTTCCCGCTGGCTTGGCATACGACCCACAGTCAGAGGCAGTGTAATGAATCCGGTTGACCATCCTTATGGAGGTGGTGAAGGCAGGCAGCCTCGCGGTACCCGCCGGCCGAAAACTTTATGGGGCAAAATTACCGGCGGCCACAAGACTCGTCACAAGAACAGGCCGTCAAACAGATTAATCATCCAGAGAAGATCTAAAAAATCTAAAAAATAAACCATGTCAAGATCATTAAAAAAGGGTCCTTACGTTGACCCGAGAATAATTAAAAAGGTTAGCAGGCAAAAGCCGTCGGACGGTCCTATTAAAATTTGGCAAAGAGCTTCGGAAATTTCTCCCGAAATGATAGGATATACTTTTTTGGTCCACAACGGCAAGAATTTTATTGAAGTGAAAATCGGCGAGGAAATGGTTGGCTATAGATTTGGAGAGTTTGCGCCAACCAGAAAATTTGTTAAGCATGGAGGTAAAATGCAGCGCGAATTAGAGCAGAAAGCCGCTATGGCGGCTACCGAAGCGACTAAAGCCGCTACTGAACCGAAGAAATAAATTAATTTATGAAAACTCAAACGGCAAAATTAAGATATTTAAAAGTAACGCCCCGCAAGGCGCGCTTGGTTTGCAATTTGATTAAAGGCATGCCTGTTAACGAAGCCGAGGCGCGGTTAATGTTGCTTAAGAAACGCTCGTCTAAGGCTTTGTTGAAGCTGTTGCAATCCGCTGTTAGTAATGCTAAAAATAATAAACTAAACCCCGATAAGCTCTTTATTAAAGAAATGATAGTTGAGCAAGGGCCAATGCTAAAGCGCTCCTTGCCGCGCGCCAGAGGAATGGCTACTCCTATTCAGAAAAAAATGAGTCATATTGTCGTTGTTTTGGCGGAAAATCTGGAATTAGCGACGCCTAAATACAAAACTCTTATTCCTAAGAAAAAGAAAAATAAAGAACATGAACATGAGCACGACCACAATCACAAAGAAGATAATACGGAAGAAGAAAAGATAAAGGAATCTGATCGGAAAAAAGATGAGTTAAGAAAAGAAGAGAAAAAAGAATCAATAAAAAAACCTGGATTTATCCGCCGGGTTTTCAGCCCAAAATCAAGGGCAAGCAAATAAATTATTATGGGACAAAAGATAAATCCATTTTCATATCGTTTGGGAATAAACAAGAACTGGGCTTCGCGCTGGTTTGTTAAAAGCGGTTATATAAAATTCCTGGAAGAAGACGAGCTTATCAGGAATGTTATAGAAAAGAAAATTAACCAAGCCGGGATCATTGCCGTTGAAATTGAGAGGACGGGCGAGAATTGTCGTGTTTACATAAAAGTTGCCAGAGCCGGAATGGTTATCGGCCGCGGCGGGAAAGGCGTAGAGGATTTAACCAAGGATATAGAACGCGCTATTAAAAAATTAAGGGTAAAAAATCCTAGAAAAAAAAATGCCAAAGAGCCTTTTAGCTTAAGCGTTAACGTTGAGGAACTTAAGCGCGGCGATGTTTCTGCGAAATACACGGCTCAGCAGATAGCCTGGGATTTAGAAAAAAGGATGGGATTCAAGGGTGTTATTAAAAAACAACTTGAACGGATAATGCAGAATAAAGATATCAGAGGCGCAAAAATTTTGCTTTCTGGTCGTTTAGATGGTAATGAAATCGCGCGGCGCGAATGGCTGCGCAAAGGCGAACTGCCTCTCCAAAAACTGCGAGCTAATATTGATTACGGTCAGGCAACGGCGCATTGTTCTTATGGGACAGTCGGTATAAAAGTTTGGCTTTATAAGGGCGATATTTTAGAAAAATAAATTTATGTTTATTCCGAAAAAAGTAAAACATCGAAAATGGCAAAAAGGGAGGTCTATCAAAAGAAAGACAGAGACCAGAGGTTTAACGCTGGCTTTCGGCCAATACGGATTAAGATCTCTTGAATCTGCCTGGCTTACTTCGGCGCAGCTTGAAGCGGCAAGGAAAACCATCACCAATCATTTAAAAAGAGAGGGTAAGCTTTGGATCCGTATTTTTCCCGACAAACCGATAACTAAAAAGCCGCCGGAAGTAACGATGGGCGTCGGAAAAGGAGCGGTAGACCATTACGTTGCGCCCGTCAAACCGGGAAGAATTATTTTTGAAATAGACGGCGTAGGCAAAGATGTTGCCACCGAGTCGTTGCGCCTTGCCGGTTTTAAGCTGCCGGTTAAAACAAAAATAGTATCAAGAGATTAAACATGAAAAGGAGGGAAATCCAAGAATTAAAAAATAGGGCTTCGTCAGAATTGGAAAAAATGCTGCGCGAAAAAGACGAAAATTTGAGAAAATTAAAATACGATTTAGTCGCTGGCAAGCTTAAAAAAGTCAGTTCTATTAAAGAACTTAAAAAAGATATCGCCAGGATAAAAACTTTTATTAATTTAGCCAATAATAAATCAAAATAAAAAAATGGAAAACAACCAAAATAACAAAAAAAACAGAAAATTGATTGGTGTCGTTGTTTCTGATAAAATGGCTAAAACCAGAGTGATCGCCATTACTCGTTTGAAAAAACACCCAAAATACCTTAAATATTACAAGGTTACGTCTAAATTTAAGGCTCACGACGAAAAAAACGAATATAAAGTTGGAGATAAAGTCGCGATCAAAGAAACCAGGCCTCTTTCAAAAGATAAGCGTTGGGTTATAGTTGAAAAAATTATCTAAACATGATTCAAGAAAGATCAATTTTAAAAGTAGCGGATAATTCAGGGGCCAAAAGGGTCCGTTGTTTTAGAATTTTAGGCGGAACTCGCAGGCGCTACGCCGGCATAGGCGATGTTATTGTTGCTTCTATTCAGACCGCTGAACCGCAAAAGCCGGTTAAGAAGAAAGACATAGTTAAGGCGATTATCATCCGCCAAAGGAATCCCTTGCGTCGGTCGGATGGCAGTTATGTCCGTTTCGGCGAGAATGCTGTTATTTTGATTGACGCCAAAAAAGAACCGGTTGCGACCCGTGTTTTCGGGCCGTTGCCTCGCGAACTTAAAGCGATGGGTTATGAAAAATTAATGACGATGGCTGAAGAAATAGTCTAAAAAATAAAACAATTATGGCAATTAAAATCAAAAAAAATGATACAGTTAAAATAATCAGCGGTAAAGATCGGGGTAAGACCGGGAAGGTTATTAATGTTGACAGCAGAAACCGAAAAATAACGGTTGAGAATATTAATCTTTTTAAAAAAAGAGTGAGACCCAAGGCAAACGGCCAAAAAGGAGAAACGGTTATGGTAGCGCGCCCGTTTATAGTTTCAAAAGCCATGCTGGTTTGTCCTAATTGTAAGCAAGCGACAAGAGTCGGATACAGTAAAGAAGGCGATGCTAAATTGCGCTATTGTAAAAAATGCAGCAGCAGAATTTAATATAAATAAAAATGTCTAAAGAAAAACTTAAAAAAGAACAAGGAGGAACGGAGCGCGTCCGTCAAGAAACCGGAATAAATAATTTTTTGGAAAAAATTGTTGTTAATGTCGGTGTAGGCAGGGCGAGTATTGAGGCGGGATTTGAAGAAAAAACTTTGCCTCTAATCGTTAAAGAGTTGGCTGCGATTACCGGGCAAAAGCCGGTATTTTGCCGCGCCAAAAAATCAATCGCCGGTTTTAAAATGAGACAGGGGCAGATTATCGGCTTAAAAGTAACCTTGAGGAAAAAGCGCTTAGTTGATTTCTTTGAGCGATTGGTTAATATAGTATTGCCGCGCGTTCGTGATTTTAACGGCTTAAATCAAAAGTCTATTGATAAAGGAGGGAATCTTAATATCGGCCTCAAGGAACAATTCTCTTTTCCAGAAATTAATCCCGAAGAAGTAATAAATAATTTACCTCTTGAAATAACTTTTGTGCCAAAAATAAAAAATCGCGAGAAGGCGTTGGCCGCTTATTTAGAATTAGGCGTGCCTGTTAAGAAAAAATAATTATGGCTAAGAAATCTGTTATAGCAAGAGCTAAAAAACCATTAAAATTTTCCAGCCGGCTCGTCAGGCGGTGTTTTCGTTGCGGCCGGAAGCACGGCTATATGAGGGATTTTGGCTTGTGCCGTATTTGTTTTAGGGAAATGGCGACAAAAGGCGAGATTCCAGGAGTTAAAAAATCATCTTGGTAGAATAAGCATTTAGAAATCAACCAATAATTATGAATAATATATCTTATAAATTAAACAAAAAAATGATAAGCGCGACTTGGTCGGCCGCGGTATTAACGGAAACTCAGGCTATTTCCTATTTATAAACAAGATGAATTACGCTAAATTTTTAATCCAAATTAAAAATGCCCAAATGGCCGGAAAGCAATCCATTCAGGCTCCGTTTTCAAATATGAATTTAAAAATAGCCAAAGTTTTAATCGCTCAAAATTATTTAAAAAGCGCAGAGAAAGTAAAAGTTGAAAAAAAGGATTATTTAGACATTGATCTTTTATATAAAAAAGGTCAGCCGGCAATAAACGAAATTAAATTTATCAGTAAACCTTCGCGCCGAATGTATCGCCACTTTCAGGATTTAAAACCGGTTAGACAAGGATTTGGAATGGCGGTCATATCTACATCAAAAGGATTAATGACCAACAAGGAAGCCAAAAAAAATAAAATTGGAGGAGAGTATTTATTTGAAATTTATTAATGAGTAAAATAGCTAAAAAACCAATAATAATACCGCAGGGTATAACCTTAAAATTAGAAGGCGGTTTTATAATCGCCAAAGGTCCGAAAGGAGAAACCAAGATAAAAATATTGCCTTATATCCAAATAAATATTGATGGCGATAAAATTTCAGTTAAGCCGGAAAATTCAGAGCGTCAGGCGATGGCTAATTGGGGTTCAATGGCGGCATTTATAAATAACGTTATTCAGGGGGTTAAAGAAGGGTTTGTTAAAACGTTGATTATTGAGGGCGTCGGATATCGCGCCAATTTAGAGGGCAAAAAGATAATTTTATCGCTGGGATTTGTTAATCCTGTTAATTACGAACTTCCCGAAGGAGTCAACGCTGAAATAGAGAAGAGCACAATTATTAAGCTTTCAGGTATTTCTAAAGACGCCGTCGGACAGGCAGCCGCAAAAATAAGATCATTTAAAAAACCCGAGCCTTATAAAGGAAAGGGCATACATTACGACAATGAAATCATCAGGAGAAAGGCCGGCAAAAAAGTGGCGGGAGCAACTGGCGCGGCAGCTTAGTTTATAAAATTTATCATGAGACAAGCTAAAAAAATAAACAAAATAAGAGAAAGAAGGCGGCGAAGAGTAAGAAGCAAAATTAAAGGAACCGCGGAAAGGCCTCGTTTTTCTGTTTTTCGGAGCAATAGCAATACTTACGTGCAGATGATTGATGACGAAAGCATGCAGACAGTAGTTTCGGCCTCTACTAATGAGCTGCCCAAGGAGAAGCGATCCGCCACAAAATCCGAACAGGCTAAGTATTTAGGTGAATTAATCGCCGAGAAAGCCGCTAATAAAAATATCAAGCAAGCTGTTTTTGATAGGGGTTCGTACTTATTTCATGGACGAGTTAAAGCTATTCTTGTCGCCGCCAGAGAAAAAGGACTTAAAATATAAAAATGGATAATAATAATTTTGCTAAAAAACCAAATACGATGAACAGAAGAGGCGGAAGATCAAATTACGCCGGAATAAAAAGGCCAGAATCTGATTGGAGGGAAAAAGTCCTTGATTTACGCAGGGTTGCCCGCGTTGTTGCCGGAGGAAAAAGATTCCGTTTTCGGGCAACTGTTATTTTAGGGAATGGCAAGGGTCAAGTTGGCGTCGGTATTGCTAAGGGTGTGGATGTTGCTGAGGCGGTAAATAAAGCCAAAGCCAAAGCCAAGAAAAATGTGGTTACATTGAATTTGAAGAATAACCGGACTGTTTGGCATGAATCGGTGGCGAAATACAGCGCTGCTAAGGTTTTAATTAAGCCGGCGTCAACCGGACACGGCGTTAAAGCTGGCAGCGCGGTCAGGGTTGTTTTAGATTTAGCGGGAATTAAAGACGTAACAGCTAAATGCTTAGGCAGAACTCCGAATAAATTAACTAACGCTTTAGCCGCTCTAGAAGCGCTTAAAAATATCAAAGCGCCCGAAGTTAGCGATATTAAAAAATAATAAAAAATAAAAAAATAAAAAATGGAAATTCATAAATTAAAAATTCGCAGCGCTTATCGCAATAAAAAGAGGGTTGGGAGAGGAGGAAAAAGAGGGACTACTTCCGGCCGCGGACAGAAGGGTCAAAAATCTCGCGCCGGGCATCGCATTCGCCCGGCCGTCAGAGACACAATTAACCGTCTGCCTAAACTGCGGGGATTTGCCAATAAAATCAAGCGGCCAAAACCGATAATTTTAAATCTTGATAAAATCGGAAAATTAAACGGAGAAATAAGCCCTGCTTCATTAAAGGCGGCGGGATTGATTTCTAAAAAATACCGCGGCGCAATTAAAATTCTTGGCAAAGGGGATGGCAAGAATTTACAGATAAAAGGCATCCGTCTGTCAAAGTCTGCGGAAAATAAAATCCAAAAAGCCGGCGGGGGAATTATAAAATAATTTCCAACGTTAAACTAAAACTAAAATGAACCGCTTTCTCCAAATATTTAAAGTTAAAGACCTAAAGAAGAAAATTCTAATAGTTGCCGGTCTTTTAATAGCCTTTAGAGTTTTAACTGCTATTCCTATTCCCGGCATAGACGCCAATAAGCTTCGCTCTTTCTTTAATTCTAATCAGCTGTTAGGATTTTTAAATATTTTTTCAGGCGGCGGTTTATCCAGGCTGTCTATTGCAATGCTTGGCGTTGGTCCTTATATAACAGCTACAATCATCATGCAGCTGTTAACTATTATATTCCCTAAATTTAAAGAAATGTATTACGAGGAGGGAAGTCGTGGACAGGCTAAGTTTAATCAGTATTCAAGGCTCCTTACTGTTCCGTTGGCGTTCTTGCAGGCTTACGGATTCTTGGCTCTTTTAAACCATGAAGGCGTTGTTAAATCTTTAAGCCTTGGCGCTACCTTGGTTAACGTTCTTATTATAACCGCTGGTTCTATGATAACGATGTGGCTGGGCGAACTTATCAGCGAACAAAAAATCGGCAACGGCATTTCTTTAATAATCGTTGCCGGAATAGTATCCGGCATACCCACGGCCATACGTTCCGCCCTGATTTCTTACAGCTCTTCTAATCTTCCTACTTACGTGGCCTTCGTTTTTATCGCGGTTCTGTTGACCGCCGCTGTCGTTCTGCTCAACGAAGGCGAAAGGAAGGTGCCTATCGCTTACAGCCGTCAAGTGCGAGGCAATAAAATGTACGGAGGCGCTCAAACTTACTTGCCTATCAAGGTTAATTCGGCGGGTATGATTCCTCTTATATTCGCGATCTCCGTTTTGCTGTTTCCGCAGTTCATCGCTCAGATTTCCGCTGTTTTTTCGCAAAGCTTATCATTTAAACTTAACGCGATTGTTTCTCAATTTTTAAATAATACCTGGATTTACGGAATAATTTATTTCTTGTTGGTCTTTATATTTACTTATTTTTATACTTCTATCACTTTCAATCCCGAAGAAATCGCCAGGAACTTACAAAGGAGCGGAGGCTTTGTTTTGGGGATAAGGCCGGGGCAAAATACCATAGATTTCTTTTCTAATTTAGTCAGTCGCGTTACTTTCTTTGGCGCCTTTTTTTTGGGTCTTATTGCTGTTACGCCACTTGTTATTGGTTATTTTACGGGCATCAGCGCTTTGAATATATCCGGAGCCTCAATTTTAATTGTTGTTGCAGTGGCTTTGGAGGTAATGAGGGCTATTGATTCTCAATTGACTATCCGCGAATACGAAGGCTGGGAATAAAAATAGAATTTAGAACATAGAAGTTAGCAGTTAGCGTGTGGGGTTTAAGATTTTTACTAAATTCTATCTTCTATATTCTAAATCCTAATTTCGCGGTATAATATTATTATGGTTTCCAAAATCGCGATTATTATTTATGGTCCTCCTGGCGCGGGAAAAGGAACTCAAGCTAATTTATTAGCCGATCATTTGGGCGGCATTCATTTTGATACCGGCAGGTATTTAGAAGAATATGTTCACGATCCTAAAAATCAAAAATCAAAAATCGTCCAGCGCGAGAAAAAACTTTTTGATAGCGGCAAACTGCTGACGCCGAGCTTTGTTTTAAATATAGTTAAAAATAAAACCAAAGAAATAGCCCGCGCTAATTTCAGCATTATTTACAGCGGTTCGCCGCGGACAATTTATGAAGCCAAAGGGCTTTTGCCAATTTTAGAAAAACTTTATGGCAAGAAAAACATATTTGTTTTTATTTTAAAAGTTCCGCCGGAAGTTTCCATAAAAAGAAACAGTAATCGGTTAGTTTGCTCCATTTGTGGCTATACGCTTTTGTCTCATTATTATCCTATTAAAAATCCTAAAATTTGCCCGGTCTGCGCGGGGAAATTTTATCGGCGGACGCTGGACAATCCGGAGGTTATAAAAGTTCGTCTTAAAGAATACGAAAACCGCACTAAACCAATTTTTGATTTAACGAAAAAAAGAAAATATAAGGTTAAAGAAATTAACGGCACGCCTGCGCCCTATAAAGTCTTCCAGAAAAATTTAGAAATCATAAAGGAAAATGTCTGATATCCATATTAAATCTGGAGCGGAAATAGAAATAATGGCTGAGGCTGGCCGAAAATTAGCTAAAGTTTTAAAAATATTAGCAAACGAGACTAAAATTGGCGTAAAATTAATTGACTTAGAAAATCTTAGCCGCAAACTTATTAAAAAAGAAGACGCCATACCGGCTTTTTTAAATTATCGGCCGGAAGGCGCAGTCAAAGCTTACCCTTTTAGCTTGTGCGCTTCTGTGAATAGTATGATCGTTCATGGCCAGCCGTCAGGTTATGAAATTAAAGATGGCGATTTAATTAAATTAGATCTCGGTCTGGTGTATAGGGGATTTTGTTCTGATTCAGCCTTAACTATCGGAGTGGGGAAAATTTCGCCAATAGCCAGAAAGCTTATGGAAGTAACCAAAAAATCTTTAAACGAAGCAATTAAACAAGCCAAGCCTGGAAGAGCTTTGGGCGATATCGGTTGGGCGATAGAAAAAGCAGCCAAAGAAAACGGGTTTTCTGTCGCCGACGGCTTGACTGGCCACGGTATTGGCAGGGAGCTTCACGAAGAGCCGGTAGTTTATAATTTTGGCAATCCTAACGAAGGCCTAAAGTTAAAAGAGGGAATGGTTATTGCCATAGAGCCAATGCTTACTGCCGGTAGCAGCCGGATAAAAGAATTAAAAGACGAAAGTTACGCGACTTTTGACGGCGCGCTCTCGGCTCATTTTGAACATACTGTCGCAATTACTAAAAACGGCCCCAAAATTCTAACCACCTTTTAATTTTTTGTTATACTTAACAAATAAATTAATTATCTAATGCCTAACATACGCCAATCAGGTAAAGCAAGCTTCACCCTCATAGAACTCCTTACAGTAATAGCCATTCTCGTAATCTTAGCTGTAGTGGTAATCCTTACTCTTAACCCTTCAGAACTAATGGCTCAAGGAAGGGATTCTAGCAGATTATCTGATATGGCTTCCCTTAACTCTGCTATTAACATCTACCTGGTAGACTCGGGAGGAACGGGATCTTTGGGAAGCGCTAATACCTTGTATATATCTGTTCCTTCCACATCTACAACCTGCGCCAATCTGGGTCTTCCTTCTCTTGCCTACAGGCTGGAATTATAATTATGTTTCTTCCACTTCTTCTAGAAATACCGATGGTACAGGATGGATTCCCGTAAGGTTAGCTTCCACCTCTTCCGGTACTCCTTTGGGATCTTTACCTATAGATCCTGTAAATACCACTTCTTCGGGTTATTACTATACCTATGCTACAGATAATAATGGAGGTTATGAGTTAACTATGGTGCCGGAGAGTCAGAAATACACTTCTAATGCCGCCTCTGACGGAGGATTAGACCCGTCTTCCTATGAGACAGGGAATAAACTTACCATAACTCATTTTGCTCATGGGATGGTGGGATACTGGCCATTAAATGAAGGACAAGGAACCGTTGTTTATGATCATTCTTTATATGGGGATAATGGAACTTTAGCTACTGCTTCTTCTACTTGCGGAAGTGCCTGTTATCCTCAATGGACGACAAGTGGATGTTTGAATGGAGGAAGTTGTTTGGGATTTAATACTATTGCTAATTCTTATAATTATACCCAGCAAAGTAGTAGAGCTCTTCCTATGGGAAGCAATCCTAGAACTATGACAGCTTGGATAAAAACTACTCCCGGTTTAAATAGTGTTCAAATAATGGCGTATGGTAATGGTGGTTCTGCCAGTCAATATAGTGGAATTTATATTACTAATTCAAGAATATATTAGAACGGTTGGTCTTATGATTTTCCCTTTGGAAATTTGCCTGTTATTAACGATGGAAATTGGCATTTTATAGCTGTAGAATTAATTGACGCGAAAAGTAATATTGCTGGTTTCACAGATAATTCATCTCAGTATGGTTCTGTTTCATCCTGTTACACTACTAATGGTAATGGATATTTTAATATTGGTACAGGTAATCCGGCTGGAATTAATAACTATCTTCAAGGCATTATAAGCGACGTTCGTATTTATAATACGCTTCTCACTCCCGCTCAAATCAAAGCCATTTATAACGCCAAACAATAAAAATAAAAATTAGAAGTTCTAATTTCGAAATCCGAAACAATATCAAAATATAAAATTTAAATTATTTAAATTTACCCGCGCACCAGAAAGCCCTAAGCTCTGCTTGGGGATGAAGGCGCCAAGCCGAAGGCTTTCGGTGCGGGGTTCCGCTCCGCGCCGAAATAAGAAGAAGCCGCCAGCTCCTGCTGGTGGAGCTTCACTTTTTGAGTTTTAATTATTTGAATTTGTTTGAGATTTCGAGCTTCGGATTTAGGATTTATAAGCTAGAATTTAGAATATAGAATTTAGAATTTAGGATATATAATTTAGAAATAAGATTTTTAATTTTGCGCTTTACACTGCGGTTTTGGGTTTGAAACTTTAAGTTTTTAATTTTCGCTAAAATTGGAAATTAAAAATTTTACTGCTATTATTTAAATAATGCGCCAGAGCGAATTATTCGTTAAATCTCAAAGAGAATTTCCAAAAGATGAAGTGAGCTTAAACGCTCAGCTTTTAATTAGAGCGGGTTTTGTTGATAAATTAATGGCCGGCGTTTATACTTTTCTGCCTTTAGGCCTTAAAGTTTTTAAAAAAATTGAAAATATTATCCGCGAAGAGATGGTTTCTTTGGGCGGGCAGGAAATTTTAATGCCGACGCTTCAGCCGAAAGAAAATTGGCAGACAACCGGCCGCTGGGAAACTTACGATTCGCTTTTTAAATTTGCCAGCTTTTTTTATAAAACCGAATACGCGCTTGGGCCAACTCATGAAGAAATAGTATCTCCGCTTATGAAAAAATTTATTTTGTCTTATAAAGATTTGCCAAGATATGTTTTTCAAATTCAAAATAAATTCCGCGATGAAGCCAGGGCGAAATCGGGACTTTTGCGGGGAAAAGAATTTTTTATGAAAGATTTGTATTCTTTTCATGCCGACGAAAAAGATTTGGATGAATATTACGAAAAAGTTAAGCAGTCTTATATAAATATTTTTAAAAAAGTCGGGTTGGGAGATTTGACTTATCTTACTTTGGCCAGCGGCGGTTCTTTTTCTAAATATTCCCACGAATTTCAAACTTTAACGCCGGCTGGCGAAGATGTGGTCCATATTTGCGACAAGTGCCATTCGGCCGTTAATGAAGAAATTATTAAAGATTATCCAGTTTGCCCTGTTTGCGGAGGAAAATATTCTAAAACAGAAAAAGCTATTGAAGTGGGAAATATTTTTAAATTAGGAACTAAATATTCAAGGCCTTTTAAGTTGACTTATAAAAACGAAAAAGGAGAAGAGAAGGAAGTAATAATGGGCTGTTATGGCATTGGTATTAATCGTTTAATTGGAGCCTTGGCGGAAGTTTTTCATGATGATAAAGGAATAATTTGGCCGGAAAATGTGGCGCCTTTTAAAGCTCATCTTTTAGAATTAGATCCGACGGCTGGCGGGCTGGCGGAAAAAATTTATGAAAAGCTTAAAAAGGCTGGCATTGAAGTTCTTTACGATGACAGAAAAATTTCCGCGGGCCAGAAATTTACCGAGGCGGATTTAATGGGTATTCCTTGGCGGTTGGTTGTCAGTAAAAAAACCGGTTCAAAAATAGAAATTAAAAATAGAGCCAAAAATAAAGCGGACTTGATAAATATCTCCGAGTTGATTAAGCTATTAAGCAAATGAACATTTTTGATTATTTATTTAAAGATGTAGGCATTGACTTAGGGACGGCTAATTCTTTGATTTATCTTAAAGGCCACGGGCTTTTAATAAACGAGCCTACCGTTGTGGCGGTAAATAACAAAACAAGCCAAATTATCGCCGCCGGAGAAGAGGCGAAAAAAATGACCAATCGGACACCCGCGCATATCAGTGTAGTCCGTCCTTTGGTTGGGGGAGTTATTTCTGATTTTGAAATGACCGAGGAGGTTTTACGTCAATATTTAAAAAAGACAAGCAAGGGATCGGTTTTTAGTTACCGGAGAGGAATTTTAGCGATACCTGATAATTTAACTGAAGTTGAAAGAAAATCGGCTGAAGACGCGGCGTTGAACGCAGGTTGCGCTAAAGTTTTTTTGATTGAATCGCCAATAGCGGCGGCATTAGGCGCCGATCTGCCCATTCATTTACCAATGGCCAGCCTTATAATTGATATCGGCGGCGGCACGACCGACGTAGCCGTTATTTCTTTAAACGGCATTGTTGTGTCGCGAACTTTGAAAATTGCCGGCGATAAATTTAACGACGATATCATTAAATTCGTGCGCGACGAATTTCATATCGCCATCGGTGAACCAACCGCCGAGATGGCGAAAATAGTCGCCGGTTCAGCTTTGCCCATAGACGAACATTTTGAATTCAGAATTGCCGGCCGAGATCTGACGACCGGCTTGCCAAAAGAAACCGTTATTAAAGACAGCCACTTAAGGATGGCGTTGGCGAAATCACTAAGAAGTATCGTGGAATCGGTAAAAGAAGTTATAGAAAGCACGCCTCCAGAATTAGTAGGAGATATGACTAGCCGAGGAATATATATATGCGGAGGCGGCGCATTGCTTCGCGGCATAGATAAGCTGATAGAAAAAGAAACAGGAATTAGCGTAAAAATCGTTCCCGATCCTTTGACTTGCGTCACCCGGGGGCTAGGTAAAATAGTTGAGGATTTTGATTATTATAAGAAAATTTTAAACGCTCCGCTAAGCGCCAAGTCTATAAAACTTTAAACAATGAGGAAGAAATCAAGCGTCTCTTCCAAAACCGCTGTTATTTTTGGGAGTCTCTTGGTAATAGTTGTATTTTTAATTTATCAGCCATGGTGGCTTGATTTTAAATTTCAGCTTTTTAATCCTGTTTCAAAAAGCGGCGAGAGCCTGACGTCTCTTCAGTCGGAAAACGAAAGTCTAAAGTCGCAAATCATCCAGCTTAAGAATTTTCAGAATTTTCTAAAATCAGATAATAGCAATTATTTACCAGCGGAAGTTTTTTCTTATTATCCTTTTAACTTTAAAAACGAAATAATCTTAAATGCCGGCAAGAATGAAAACATAAGAAATGGCGCGCCGGTAATTTATAGCGGCGTGCTGATAGGAGCGGTTAATGCTATTTTTCCTGATTTGAGTTCCGTCCAGACTATATTTGACAGCTCTTGGCAATCGTCTGTTTTTATCGGTCAGAATGCCGTTTCTGCTTTGCTTGTCGGAGGCAATTCGCCAAAACTTTCTCTTATTCCGAAAAACGCGACAATTAATTCTGGCGATCTGGTTTATAATGCCGACAAGCGTTTTCCTTACGGCTTGCCGATAGCTACCATAAGAGGGGTGAATATTTCTCAAAATGGTATTTTTAAAGAAGCTTCATTGGATGTCGGTTATAATATAGATGACCTGCGTATGGTTTCTATCGCTAATGATTATCCGCAAAAATAGGATCTTATTATTAATATTATTCGTTCTGATTGCGCTTGCTATTGCTCCGTATTTTAAGCTTTGGCTGGGACAACAGTTTGATTTTGTTTTGGCGGTTGTTGTCGCCTCAGCTTTTTTCCTTGAATTTCAAGAATTCTTAATAGTATTATTTTTCAGTCTGGCTTTTTTGGTTTGGGAGCCGGTATTTGATTTTTCTTTGTTAATTTTGATTTTATTGCCGATAGTTGCCTTTTTTATTAAAGACTATTTACCGTTTAAGCAATGGCTGAATTTTTTTATTGATTTATTGCTGATATTTCTTGCTTTTTATTTATTGGATGGCCGGAGCTTTTTAATCGGTCGCCCGCTTATTTTCGCCTTGGATTTTATTATTTCCTTTTTGTTTGGCTCCCTGGTATTTTTTGTATTATACTATTTGGATTCGTCCCGTTAGAGAATTAATAACTATGGCGAGAGACGGAAATCTTAATTATTTGTTAAAATAATTTATGAAAGAATTTTTTAGCCAAAAAAATATTTATTTTAATTATAAATAGAATGAAAAAGGATTTAAAAAATAAAAATCTGGAATTTGAGGAAATATTCGCCGATAAAATTGGTTCCGAAGAAAATATAGTTGAAATTTCTTTGGAGAAAAACGCTTTCCGCGGGATAGGAATATTTTTGATTATCGGGGTATTGGTTGTTGTTGCCCAAATTTTTTCTTTAACTTTAGTAAGGGGTCAGGCATACCAAACCGCTTCCTTGGACAATCAGGATCAAAAAATTTATTCTTCGGCGCCGAGAGGGATAATTTATGACCGATTTGGAGTCCCGCTCGTAGAAAATAAAATGATATCTTCGGTTTATTTAGATCTTAATGAATACGCCCAGCATCCCGAAGAAGAATCGGAGATAGAAAATGTTTTGAGCGGAATTTTAGGCGTCAACCCTCAGGATTTTTTGAATGCTGTCAACAAAATGGACTATAAACATACCAGCCAGATGATTTTGGCCAATAATTTAACTTTAGATCAGGTGGTCGCGATTAAAAGCGCGAATCTTAAGTCTCTTGTTGTCCAAGACGACTACAATCGGATTTATGCCGACGGGCCGGTTTTTTCTTCCGTTGTCGGATATGTCGGCTTGCCAACCGCTAACGATTTGAAAAATAGTTCCGGGAATTTTGTCGGCATGATAGGGCGAAGCGGGCTGGAAGCGTATTATAATAGCCAATTAAGCGGCATGCCTGGTATAACCACTAATTTTAAGAACGCCCAAGGAGCGCTTTTATATTCAAAAGAAACCAGGCCTGTTGCCAACGGCGACGACTTGCATCTATCTATAGATTATCAGTTTCAAAATTATTTTTATCAAAGATTACAAGAAAGGCTGAATCAACTCGGGCTTGACGCCGGCGTCGGTATAGCGATGAATCCGCAGAACGGCGAGATCTTGGCTTTGTTTAATATTCCCAGCTTTGATAATAACGTCTTGGTTTCTCCGGGATTGAATAAAGAAAAAAGCGCTATTTTGTCTTCGCCGTTAGAGCCGCTTTTCAACCGCGCTATTTCTGGTCTTTATAGCCCCGGTTCAACTATTAAACCATTGGAAGCGGTAGCGCTTTTAAAAGAAGGAGCTGTCAATACTACCACGCAAGTGTTTTCTCCGGGATATTTAGATATCCCAAACCCTTACAATCCCAATCAATTCAGCAGGTATATGGATTGGCGTTATCAAGGGTGGGTAGATATGTATCACGCCATTGCCTGGTCTTCCGATGTTTATTTTTATGCGACCATCGGCGGATTACCACAGGGGCAAAGTTCGGTAATGGTTCAGGGCGGTCAAATCAATCCGCTTGGCATAGCCAAGTTGATGGAATGGTGGCAGAAATTTAAACTTGGCGATCTCACAGGTATAGATCTGCCCGGCGAGGCGCAAAGTTTTTTGCCTAGTCCGGATTGGATGGCAAGCAAAGATAAAAAACCCTGGCTTTTGGGAGATACTTATAATGTGGGCATCGGGCAGGGAGATTTGCTTCTGACTCCGATTAGGTTGCTTGATTACATAGGCGCAATAGCTAACGGCGGAAAAATATATCAGCCGTTTATTGATATGGATTACAACCAGCCGAGGGTGGAAGCGGATTTAACAGATTTAGCGCCGGAAATTAGCGAGGTGCAAAAGGGTATGCGTGAATCAGTTACTGATCCGCGTGGCACGGCTTACACCTTAAACGATCTTCCGTTTACCATTGGAGCTAAAACGGGAAGCGCGCAAATAGATAACAACGCCAAAGAAAATGCTTTTTTTGTTGGTTATGCGCCCTTTAATAATCCTCAAATCGCTATTTTAATACTCATTGAGAATTCAAAAGAGGGAAGTTTAAATACCGTGCCGGTGGCTAAAGATGTGTTAAATTGGTATTATGAAAATAGATTAAAAAAATAATCCTTATTATTGTTTATCAAACTTTATCGTGCTAGTCACGCAGGTAATTTATAAAAATATTTAGTTTAAAAATGAGTCCCGTTAGGAAATTTAAGAACAATGTTTAACTATATTAATTATCAAACCAACTTATTTAGCGGTCTTTCAGCCGGAAAGACGCATTTTAATTTTCTAACGGAATGAGCGAGCTAAGACAAGATTTGGTTTCTGGCGATTGGATTATTGTTTCTCCAGAAAGAGCCGGTCGTCACAGGAATTTTAAAAATTTAAGGAGGGCCGGGGAGAAAAATATCTCAAAATCAAAGAAAGGGTGTCCTTTTGAAGATCTCATAAAATCCGGAAATTGGCCGCCGATTTTTGCTTATCCGACCAAAAAAAACTGGAAGATTGTTATATTCCAGAATAAATATCCGGCCTTAAGCCACCAAGCCAGCTGCAGCAAGGAATTAAGGCGCGGCCCTTACAGTTTAATGAGCGGAGTTGGTCATCATGATTTATTGGTTACCAGAAACCACAATAACGATTTTGAAGCGCTTTCGTCGAACGACGCTTTTTTGGTGTTTAAGGTTTTGCAGAAATATTACGATTTGATAGAAAAAGATCCATGTTTGAATTATATTTCTTTTTTTCATAACTGGGGTCCGACGGGAGGAGCGACGATTTTCCATCCGCATTATCAAGTTGTTTCTTTGCCGATTATCCCGCCCGATGTAAAATCTTCTTTAGACGGATCCAAGAAATATTTCGCCAAACATCACACCTGTGTTCATTGCGCGATGATAAAATACGAAAAAAAGGCGAAAGAGAGGCTGATTTTTGAAAATAAAAACGCTATCGCTTTTGCGCCGTTTGTTTCTCGTCAACCGTTTGAAGTAAGGATTTTTCCTAAAAAGCACTGTTCGGCTTTTGAGCTGACTGCCGATGATATACTTAGAGATGTCAGCGAAGCGTTGCGTGTCTGCATTAAAAAACTGAAAAAACAGCTTAATTCTCCCGATTATAATTTTTTTATCCATACTTCACCGGTGAAAAACGAGGAAAAATACCAGCATTATCATTGGCACGTAGAAATCCTTCCGAAATTGTCTTTTATCGGGGGGTTTGAGTTGGGGACGGGTGTAGATATAAACGTAATTGATCCTGACTTGGCCGCCAAAATTCTTAGAAAAAAATAAAAAAATGAAAAAACTAACGAAGTGGAAATTTGTTTTCTATTTCTCGCTGACAAGCCTGGTCTTAGTCCTGATTTCATCGTCCAGCGCTATCTTAATTTTAAGGAAAATAAACCAACCATTGATTATTCATTATTCTTATTTAAACGGCATAGATAAAGTAGGGGGTATTTTTATGGTTTTTCAAATCGCCGTTTTGGTTTTGGTGATGGTGCTAATAAATTCTTTTATTGCTTATTATGTTGAAAGTAAAGATAAATTTTTGGGTAAGCTTATATCGTCGGGGACGCTATTCTTAAGTTTCTTGATTTTTATATTCTTTTTTATTATCATTTCTATAAATTAACATTATGATTGCTATTATTGAAACTGGCGGCAAACAATACAAAGTTTCGCCTAACCAAAAAATAAAAATTGAAAAGATTAAAGTCGGCGCCGACGGCAAAGTTGTTTTTGATAAAGTTTTACTTGTCGCTGACGGCGACAAAGTGGAGGTTGGCGCGCCGTATTTAACCGGCAGGATTGCTGAAGGAAAATTAATAAAAGAAGGTAGGGGAGAGAAAAAAATAATTTTTCGTTTTCATTCAAAAACCCGTTACCGCAAAAAAAAGGGTCATCGCCAGGAGTATAGCGAAGTAGAAATATCTAAAATATAAAAATGAAAAAAGTAATGGTTTTTGGTGTTTTTGATGGTATTCACGAGGGGCATCGCGCGTTTTTAAAAGAAGCGAAAAGTCAGGGTGATTACCTTATAGCCGTGGTTACGCAAGATGATATTGTTGAACATTTAAAAGGCCACCTGCCTAAAATCAATTTTTCTCAACGGTTTGCGGAAATAGAAAAAGAAGATGGCGTAAACGAAGTTGTTATTGGTGATGCAGAGCTAAGCGTTTATAACGTTATCAAAGATAACCATCCTGATATTATTGCGCTTGGATATGACCAGTCGGCTCTCAAGGAAGACATTGAAAAAAATATGAAAAAAATAGGTTATCAGCCAGAAATAAGAGTGATGAAATCTTTTGAAGGTAATGTCTACCACAGCAGTCTTCTGTGATCAGGCGCAATTAACCCTAGTTATTTTTTAGAATTATCGCCGCGTCGGCGATAATTTTTTGTTCGCCATTTCTAGGTGAAGTTTTTCCCTTGACGGCGATAGGCTGTCCTTCTTGCCAGATATTTTCAGTCTTTTTTAAGACCTCGCTAAAAACTACTATTTCAATAGAATCTCCTGCTATGTCTTCTATTTGAGCAAAAAGCATCGGCTGATTATTTTTTGTTAAAATTCTTACTATTTTTGTTATTAATCCGGCCACCTTAACAAGCACTCCTTCTTTTTGGGCGGCTTTTACTTCTTTGATAGGATTTACCTTTAGGCTCTCAATATGTTTTTTGTAAGGCGCCAGAGGATGACCAGAAAGATAAATGCCGATTAATTCTTTTTCCCATGTCAATTTTTCGGCCATCGTGGCCGGCGCAACTGGCTTCAACTTCAGACTGTTGGCTGGAATGGCGGCGTTGCCGAAAAGCGAATTATTTATCAAATTTCCGTTTTTTCTCAAAAATGAATTAAATTTAAGAAGCTCGTCTATATTTTGAAGCGCCTGACCCCTTTCAATTTTAAGTGAATCTAAGGCGCCGCTTTTTATGAAACTTTCTAAAGATTTTTTATTCAAATCTTTGTGGTTGACGCGGATTAAGAAATCTTCAATATTTTTAAATTCGCCGCCGCGCATTCTTTCTTCAATAACCGCTTTCGCAACCTGGTCGCCGATATTTTTGATAGCCACCAGCCCGAATCTGATATTACCGTTTTCGGGAACGAAGTCATAAAAACTTTTATTGACGTCTGGCGGCAGAATTGCTATCCGATGGGCTTGAGCTTCGTTTATCAGGAAAGCTATTCTTTCCACGTCCTGAAGCTCCGAATTAAACAAGCTCGCCATAAATTCCAGAAGATAGTTGGCTTTAAGGTAGGCTGTTTCATAGCCTATAAGAGCATAGCAGGCGGCGTGCGAGCGGTTAAAGCCATATCTGGCGAAAGGCTCAAACCACTCCCAAATTTCTTTAGCCATTGATTTGTCTATGCCGTTTTTAACCATTCCGTTTATCATTTTTTCCGACTGTTCGTCTAAAAGTTTTTTAATTTTCTTCCCGACGGCCTTTCTTAATGTATCGGCTTCCGAAAAGGTAAATCCGGCCAAAGAACGGGCGACTTCCATAAGCTGTTCCTGATAAACCATTATTCCGTAGGTTTGTTTTAAAATAGGTTCAAGTTTTGGATGAAGGTAGGCAACTTTCTCTTTTCCGTTTTTTCTGGCTATGTAGCGTGGCACCATTCCGGCATCCAGCGGTCCGGGGCGATACAGCGCGTCCATCGCAATAATGTCTTCAAGTTCGGTTGGTTTAAGGTCTTTCAGATAACGCCTTATGCCTCCTCCTTCAAGCTGGAAAACGCCAGTGGTATCTGCGTCGCGTAAAAGGTCAAACGTTTTCTTATCGTCAAGCGGCAAACTAGCGATGTCTATATCAACGTCTTTTGATTCTTTTATGAGCCGCAAAGTATTTTCAATGATAGTTAAATTTTTTAGTCCCAAAAAGTCTATTTTTAAAAGTCCCAACTCTTCAACGGCGTGCATTTCAAATTGCGTTATAATAGTGTCCTTGTCCTGCGGGGCAAACTGAAGCGGCAGGTAATTAGTGAGCGGCTCTTTAGAAATAACCGTACCGCAAGCGTGGACAGAAGCGTGGCGCGCTACTCCTTCAAGATGTCGGGCGGCTTCCAATAGCCTTTTGGCGTCTTCGTCTTTTCCGGTTATTTCCTTAAGTTCCGCAACCTGGCTTATGGCTTCTTCCAGATTCAAATGAGGCGGGATTAGTTTGGCAATTTTATCGCAAAAATCATAAGAAAGACCGAGTGCCCGGCCTACGTCCCTAATGGCGGCGCGGGAAGCCATCGTCCCGAAAGTTATTATTCTGGCAACGCGGTCTTTCCCGTATTTTGATTGGGCATAAGCCAAAACTTCGTCGCGTCTATTGTCGGCAAAGTCTATATCAATATCCGGCATCTGGATCCTGTCCGGGTTTAAAAATCTTTCAAAAAGCAGACCGTATTTGAGCGGGTCTAACTCGGTAATATTTAAAACGTAGGAAATTAAACTGCCAGCGGCCGAACCTCTTCCAGGCCCTACGGCAACGCCATGATTTTTTGCCCAATTAATAAGATCAGAAACAATAAGAAAATAATCCGAGAAACCAGTTTTTTCTATAACGCTTAGTTCGTATTCAAGACGGGTTTGAAATTCTTCGGTCTGTTCTTCGGCGGAGAAATTATTCTTAATGTTTTCGTTTATTGTTTTTCGCAAATACGAATTAGCCGTTTCGTTTTCAGGAACGGGAAAACTGGGCAGGTGTATTTTATTCAGTTCCAACGTCACGTTGCAAGCATCTGCGATTTTGCCGGTATTTTCCAGCGCTTCAGGCAAATCGCCGAAAAGCTCTTTCATTTTTTCCGTTGATGCCAGCGAAAAATCGTCTGCTTTAAGCGTGAGACGGTCGTCGTCGGATAGCTTGTTTCCTGTTTGAATCGCCAGAAGAATATCGTGGTATTGCGCATCTTCCGGCTTGGCATAATGAATGTCGTAAGTAGCAACCAACGGGATACCCGTCTCTTTGGAAAGCCTCGGCATTACTTCTTTTATTTTTTTTGTTTCGGGAATATTGGGATGATATCCTATTTCCAGATAAAAATTTCCCGGTCCGAAAATTTCCAAATATTCCAGCGCTTTATTTTTAGCGTCTTCATATCTGTCAGTTAAAATTAAACTGCTTATTTCGCCGCCAATACATCCTGAAAGAGCGATTATTCCTTCGTGATATTCCCTTAATAAATCTTTGTCTATCCGCGGCTTGTAATAAAATCCTTCCAAAAATGATTTTGTTGATAGCTGAATTAAATTTTTCCAGCCAATTTCATTTTTTGACAAGAGAGTGATATGAAAATATCTTTGGTCGGATTCCTTGGAAAAGCGGTCGTGAGGCGCTAGATACGCTTCGAGTCCCAAAATTGGTTTTACACCTGCCTTTTTAGCTTTTTTATAAAATTCAACTGCGCCGTAAAGATTGCCGTGATCAGTTAGAGCCAAAGCATCCATTTTATTTTTCTTAGCCTGCTCAATAAGCTCGTCTATTTTAGCTAAGCCGTCCAAGAGGGAGTAGTGAGAATGAGTGTGAAGATGAATAAATCGGGCCATTGTTTTTAGTAATTCTAAAATAAAAATCTGACTATTACAAAATTGACTAAAATAAAATCTAAGATATTTAATAAATTATAAAAATTATAAACCCAATTAAGAATTTAGACATTCTTCCGTTAAATATTGACTCCGTTAAACGCCTTAAAGCAATTTGACCTTACGGCAAATTATTTAACGGGTTGACAAAATCTAACTAATTGTTATACTTATTTCAGTTTTTAAGCTTGGGCTTAAATAATTTAAAAATAAAAAAATAAGGAGGAAGCGATGAAGATCAAAGTATTAACGGCCTGCGTTATTGTTTTCGTGATTATATTCGCGGCATTTGCTTTAGAAAAGGACGCGAAAACCGCCTTGATCGCGGCAACAATCGCCAGTTGTATTGTGGCTGTTTTCTCTACGGCGGCATCGGATCATTCTGATATAGAGGAGTTTTTTATGAAACGTAAATAATTTAAAGCGGGGGAGCATTGCCCCGCTTTTTTAATTAATATAAGATTTGCCCGCGCGCCAGAAAGCCCCAAGCTCTGCCTGGAGATGAAGGCGCCAAGCCGAAGGCTTTCGGTGCGGGGTTCCGCTCCGCGCCGAAATAAGAAGAAGCCGCCAACTCCTGCTGGCGGAGCTTCACTTTCTAATTTTACCCCGTCACCTTTTGGTATTTATGTTTAAAAGATGATTATTAGCGTTAATTAATTTTTAAGTAATAGACTCTGCTTTTCAAAAGACGGGATGGTAAAATTGATTTTTTACGCTTTTTTGTTAAACTTCCAATTAGTCCCGACGCGCAATTTAAATTAAAATAACGAGGCCGGGATCCCAATTAATCGTCGGAAAATAATTTTGCCGGAGTAGCTCAACGGCAGAGCAATGCTTTTGTAAAGCATAGGTTGGAGGTTCAAATCCTCTCTCCGGCTCCAGTCGCTTGGCGGCGAAAATTTTGCCAGAGTAGTTCAGTGGTAGAACGCTTTCTTGGTAAGAAAGAGGTCGGGAGTCCGATTCTCCCCTCTGGCTCCCTCATCAACCGTGTTTTACGTATTGCTTTATTTCTTAATTATTGTTATCTTATTTAATAAATTATGGCCAAAACAAAAAAAAGCGAAAATATAGTCAGATTACGTTGTTCCAACTGTAAAAGGATTAATTATTTTATGCACAAAAATAAAAAGAAAGTTGAGCGTAAATTGGAGTTAAAAAAATATTGCGCCTGGTGTCGCGCGACGAGAATCCATAAGGAAGTTAAAAAATAATTTTACCTCTCCATCTTTTTAATAATTATACTCTGCTAAAATTTGAGTAATTAATTTACAAGATTAAAAAAATAATAAAAATCTAATTACAAAGATGGCGAGGCGAAATCGAAACAAAAAAGGGGAGCTTAGGTAAGTGGTATACCGGCGGTCTCCAAAACCGCATTCGGGGGTTCGATTCCCTCAGCTCCCGCAAAAGCAAATGTGATTTTTAGCGAAAAACTGAATTTTATTGGTATTATTGGAATAATATTGGCAATCGTTTCTATTGCGCTTCTATCAATCGGATAAATTCTTTTTTTTGACATCTCGTAGCCACAAGCCCCGCCCTTTAGGGCGGGGCTGTTGACTTTTTAAACCTATTTGGCAAACTAATACATTATGTTGATGATTAAATTAAAAAGAGTAGGGAAAAAGCACCAGCCCAGCTTCAGGCTGATTGTCCAAGAAAAGAGGACTAAGGTTAATGGCCGACCGACCGAAGATTTAGGTTCTTACAGCACCACCACCAAGAAAAGCGCTTTTAACAACGAAAGGGTAAAGCATTGGCTTAGCGTTGGAGCCCAGCCAACGGCTACAGTTCACAACCTTTTGGTTTCAAACGGAATAATTGAAGGAGTGAAAATACCCGTTAATAAAAAATCAAAAAAATCTGTCGCTGAAAATGCTCCGGCTGCCGCAAAAAATCCTGCCGGCGAAGCTCCGGCCGAAAAAATTCCCGCTGAAACTTCCGCTGCTTAAAAATCCGGTAAAACAAAAAACAGCTGCCTTGCGCGGCTGTTTTTTGTTTGGGTTTTTGTTTTGCGGCTCAAGTGTTAAAATTAATTATATGGATATTAACCCAACAAAAATAATCGGAGCTAATATATTTAAAAAGAAGCGCGCTCTTAAGATCCTTTTCGTCGCTTCCGAAGCCGGTCCATTTGTTAAAGTCGGAGGTCTAGGCGAAGTTATGTATTCTTTACCCAGGGCCTTGCGGGCGCTTGGACACGACGCCAGGGTGATGATTCCCAAATATGCCACCATAGAAACAGATAAATTCTCTTTGAAACTGGAATTTTCTAATTTGAAAATTATGCCGGAAACAAACGACCCAAACGGTCTTTTTGTTTCTAATGTTTTTCGTTACGAAGAAAAAAGCGGAGAAACTATCGCTTATTTTTTGGAAAATATGGAATATTACGAAAAACGCGCTAATGCTTATGGGTACACCGATGATGCTATTAGGTGGGCCTTGCTTTCTAAGGGAACTTTGGAATTTTTAAAAAAATCAAAATGGATTCCGGATATCATTGTAGCTTGCGACTGGCAGGCGGGGCTTTTACCTAATTATCTTCGCACAGAATATAGTAAAGAGCCGCTGTTTTCTAAGATTGCTATGGTTTTTTCAATTCATAATCTTTCTTATCAGGGGATGTTTGATCATCATTTGGTCACTCAGGCTGATTACGACGCTGGTCACGAAGAAATCCCTACATTTGATAATCCACGTCTTTTAAAGTTGAATTTTATGCGGCGGGGAATAATGTATGCTGATGCGATAAACACTGTTTCGCCGACTTACGCCCAAGAAATAACTACGCCGGAGTATGGAGAGATGCTTGATGGATTGCTAATTGAACGTCGGTCTCGGCTTTTCGGAATTCTAAACGGTATAGATTATGATTACTATAATCCCGAAACCGACTCGCAACTCGATCATAAATATTCCGACTCGACTCTTTACAAACGTTCCAAAAATAAAAATTTTTTACGGAAAAGGTTTGGTTTAGAACAAAAAGAAAATACCCCTCTTTTGGCTATTGTTTCGCGCCTGACAGACCAAAAAGGATTCGGGCTTCTATTTGATACAGCGAGGTCTCTTTTGAAAAATTTTAATATGCAATTAATTATTTTGGGCGCAGGAGACAGTTCGTTTATTAATTTTTTCCAGGAACTAGCAAAAGAATACCCGAAAGATGTCGCCGGTCATTTTATTTACGACGAGAGCCTGCCTCGCCTTATTTTAGGTTCGGCGGATATTCTCCTGATGCCGTCAAAATTTGAACCTTCGGGATTAACTCAAATGGAAGCGATGCGTTACGGCGCCCTGCCTTTGGTTAGAAAAACAGGCGGCTTAGCCGACACGGTTACCGACTACGAACCTGTTAAGCAAAAAAGCACAGGTTTTGTTTTTGAACCGTTTGATAGTTATGTATTTTACGGAACCGTCATCAGGGCATTGGAAACTTTTAAATATCCGCAAGTATGGGAAAGGATCCAAAAACGAGCGATGAAAGAAGATTTTTCCTGGTCTTCTTCCGCGAAAGAATATTTAAAATTATTTGAAAAAGCGATTTTTTTCCACACAGAAGAGCCTTACATTTACTGGGAGAATAATAAAAAATAACAAGATATCCGAAAAATTAATGGAAATATTTAATTATTTTAGTAATCGTAGAATCGGAAAAATGTTTATTTTAGTCATCTAATGATATGAAGTGGGCAAATTTTCTACATTTTTATCAACCCGCCGGTCAGCAGGAAGATATTACGGAAGCAATAGTTAATCAAAGCTACAGACCGATAATTGAAGGGGTAAAAAAAGACAAAAATATTAGAATAACGCTAAATATCAACGGCGCGCTTTTTGAGCTTTTTGATAAATATAAATATCATGATTTAATTGACGATTTAAGAGGACTAAAAGAAAGCGGCAGAGTTGAATTTACCGGATCGTCAAAATACCACGCTTTTCTGCCGTTAATAGAGGAAAAAGAGATAATCCGCCAAATAAAAATAAACAATGAATCGCTTCGATTTTTTCTTGGAGAAAATAATCCTCGCGGGTTTTTTCCTCCTGAAATGGCCTATAAAAAAGAGCTGGCTTTAATCGTTGAGGATTTAGGATTCAAATGGATAATTCTTGACGAGATATCTTTAAGCGGGGAACCTGGTAAAGTTGATTATAAAAAAATTTATAAAATTAAAGGTACTAACTTAAAAGTGTTTTTTAGAGAAAGGAGGTTGAGTAATTTGATAATGAGCGCGGTTGTTAGATCAAAAGAAACGTTGATTGAGGCAATGAAAGACGATTTAAATAGCGGTCGCTACTTGATAACCGCGATGGACGCCGAGACATTCGGCCATCACCGCCCTGGCTTGGAAAAAATGCTTTTTGAAATTTTTCAGACAAAAGAATTCGAGCTTTGTCAGATTTCCGATATTGAGAAATATTACCACGACATTAAAGAAGTATCGCCGATCAAATCAACTTGGGCGTCCAGCCCTGAAGATATCAAAGAAGGAATCCAGTTTCTTTCCTGGGACGATCCGGAGAACATTATTCATAAATTTCAATGGCAGCTTTTACGTCTGACTCTTGATGAATTTAATAAAATAGACAAAAATGTTCCAATTTATAAAATCTTAAGAGAAAAAATAGATATGGCGCTTTCTAGCGATCATTTTTGGTGGGCTTCGGCAAAACCCTGGTGGAGTTTGGAAATGATTGAAATCGGCGCCTGGCGGTTACTGGAAGCCATGCGGTCTTTTCCTGGTGTTTCCCGAGAAAAAATCGGCGAAGCGCAGGATCTGTATACCAAAATAATTTCTACCGCTTTTGACTGGCAGCGAACTGGAAAAATAAGAGCAATGATGAAAGAGCAAAAATCAATATTAAGAATCCCGTTTAAAGATAGAACTATTGGTCGTGGCGGCGCCGAAAAAGGGGTGTATTTTGCTTTCAAAAATATGATGGAGCGTTTAGAGAAGGAGGCCGTGAAAAATAAAGAATATGAAAAAGCAATTCTTTGGCGGGACGCATTATATAAATTGGAGCACAAGCTTGATATTTATGATACAATTAATGCGATAGATCTGCTTAGAGTAGAAATTCCGCACAAAGAAGTTGAGGAGACGATTGAAAAATATAAAGAAAAATACCGTCAAATCCGGGGAGGTCAGCCGGAACAGAGGGGCAGATAGGACCTGCACAAGTTCAGATACATATGAGACTTTTCGGCAAACCGAAAAGTCATGCAACAATACAATAAAACAAATAATATCAAGGGTATTGTAAGTATTTATAACGAAGCGCTACGCTTCAGGGATATGATTACTCATAAAGCGAAAGAGTACGATTCCCAAGAAGAGACGGCAACGTATTATCTGTAAAGCTATCTCTGACCTTATCATTAGTGAGCGCTCCCATGAACGTATCGGTAAAGAAAAGATTGCCTGTCTGCTTAGAGACGAT
>JAMDBA010000079.1 GCA_023484365.1 Patescibacteria group bacterium | reverse complement strand
CGAATTGCGCAAAAAGCGTTTAATGGGGTTTTTGTTTTTAAAAAAAAATCACTAATTAATCTTAATAGGCTCGGGTCTAAAAAAACTTTTTTTGAAAAATTTACGGAGCTTGCCTGGGTATTTTCCTGTTTCGTAGCTGGTCGAAGAAATACCGCCATCGGTTGTTTCAACGTCGTTAGCGCCATTAGCTTCATACCTAGTACTTTCCATATGAGCGGTTAGTTTGAATGTGCAACTCGAACCAGCGCTAAAAGTATAAAAAAGAGAGGTTGTATTGTTAGTTGGATCTACTGGTTCTCGACCCAAAGGCGCTCCAGAGCTGATTGCGCTGAAATTGATCGGAACCCAGCCTGTACCGTTTATATTTCCGTTCGTGCTGCTTGTGGCAACAGAAGCAGCGTCCGTGCTGGTTACTCTACCTGTCCCCGGCGTACTATACACTCCGCAGGTAGTTGTAGTAATATTAGCCGACGCAAAACAAACAGTACTAGTGCCTAAACCGCAATTCGGTGGAGTTGTTGTTGACACGTCAGCCAAAAAAAGAGAAATAGCGCTTTTAAGAGTTGCTAAGTCAGACATTCTTTGGGAATCTCTGGCTTGCGCCAATAATTGCGCCGGGTTTAAAGTCAAAATAACAACAACCGCTAAAATAACCAAAATAGCGATAACGATTAAGAGTTCAATTAAAGTAAAACCTTTCTTTTTGCCCGTAGCTTTTTTATAGTAATTTTCCATATAATATTTAAAACTTATATCGGCACCCAATGACCGTTTGGTTACCTATTTATTTTATTATAGCTTATTTAAAGCAGTCAAGAAGACTGTGCTTGTGGATAACTTTACCCATCATCTTTTCGAATCAAACTATTCTACTCTTAAACTCCTCGGGCGGCTCTATTTCAATTTTAAGCATTTTTCCTTCGGGATTTTTGAATTCCAGAGAATAAGAATGTAGCATTAATCGGTTAAAACCATCGTCTTTAGAACCATAAAGTTTGTCGCCTAAAACTGGATTGCCTATGCTTTTTAGATGGACCCTTATTTGGTGAGTTCTGCCTGTTTTTGGCATTACTTCAAGAAAAGAAATTTTGCCTTCCGGCGTTTCTTCGGTTTTAATGATTCGGAAAAAAGTTATTGCTGGTTTTATCATTTTTCCTCCGTGGATCGTATGCTTAACCGTTCCCGCCTTTAAGCCAATCGGATTATCAATTATGCCCTTTTTTTCTTTCGGCTCGCCCAAACCCAAGCTAGGTAAGTTTTTTTTAATTTGATGAGATTGAAAGAGGCTCTTTAAATAATCAAACGTTTTTTGGTTTTTAGCGATCAGCATTAATCCGGAAGTTTCTTTGTCTAGGCGATGGACAATACCCGGCCGTTCGGCCGAATCGCCAACGCCTTTAACTTCAGGATAGTTTGCTAATAACCAATCCGCTAGAGTATTCTCGCCTGCGGATTTTGAGTTTGCGTTATGGTGAACCAAAATGCCCGCAGGCTTATTTATAGCCAAAATATTTTTATCTTCGTATGCGACCGCCGGCTGTTTTTGGCTCATAGTGCTAGCGGCGCGATTTTTTCTTTTTGCCAAACTTCTCGGCGGTTCTAAGAGCAAGATTGACGATTATTTTCCGAGCCTTCTTTTTTTCTTTGAGTTCTTTTTGGCTGACGTCGCTTAAAAGTTTTCCTCCGCCGACATGATCGGAGTGATGAAGGATTGAAACGCTTTTGACTTTATTTACTCTCGCGATGGAGAAAACAACAGCCGATTCTAAATCAACGCCGATAAAATTTTCTTTTTGCCATTTTTTTATTCTTGAATTGGTTTGTCCTAGCATGGTTGAAACTGTTTTTATATTGCCGGCAACGTAAGGCATTTTATTTTTATTCAAATATTTCCCAAGCCATTTTACCACTTCCCTATCAGGCTTAACTAATCGCCGGGATTTCCCCATAAAATAATAACTTGTGCCGTCGGCGCGATAAGCGGCAGTCGGTATAAAAATTTTGCCTACGGGGATTTTCTTTTTGGTCAATCCTCCGAAGTGCCCCAAAAGAATAATTAGTCGCGCTCCAAGTTTTATAAAATGTTGAACTTGATCGCCCGAGAAGGCGCCGCCGTAAGCATGAGTAACAGCAATATTGACGCCTTTATATCTGCCGACGAAAGCGTGAGGAGAAATCGGCTTAATATTTTTAAGATAATCTTTAAAATGATCAAGCAAAAAATCGGTTACTAACCAATAACCCTCTTCTTTAATGCTCTTAAAAATGCCCCAAACTATTAGAACGTCTGGTTTTTCGGCGGGGCTAACTTGCCACCAATCACGCCACTTTTTTCCCGATAATTCTCTATACATATTTATTTAAATGAGTTTAATCTGTTAAACGATTTTATTCAACAACAAAACAAATCCGCCTTTGCAGCGGTTGTTTTATTTGATTTTGTCTCTCAGATAATCAAAAAGCGCGCTAATTTTAACCCTTTCTTGTTTTGTTGTGTCTCTATGCCTAACGGTTACATCTTGATTTTCTAAGCTGTCAAAATCAACAGTTATGCAAAACGGCGTCCCGATTTCATCCTGAGAATAATATCTCTTGCCGATATTTCCTCTGTCGTCCCAAGCGATATAAAAATGCTTCTTCAGGTCATCGTGAATTTTTTTCGCGAGACTTACCAACTCCGGCTTATTGCGAAGTAACGGAAAAACAGCGGCTTTATAAGGCGCCATATTCGGCTTGAGTTTAAGAATTTTCCTGTCCCCGTCTTCTTCGTAGGCTTCGGCTAAAATAGCAAGCAACGTTCTGTCAACGCCAAACGTCGGCTCAATGACATGAGGAATATATTTTTTACCCGTTTTCTCGTCAAGATATTCCATGCTGACTCCCGAATATTTTTGATGGCTTGAAAGATCATAATCAGTGCGATAAGCGATGGCCCAAAGTTCGTCTTGGCCAAAAGGAAATTCGTATTCCATATCAATCGTTCTCTTAGAATAAAAGGCGCGCTCGTTATCGGGAATTTCATGGTCAAAAAGCTTGTCGCGTTTTAGTCCGATTATATCCATAAAATTATGAATGTAATCAACCCATTCTTCAAAAATTTTTTTCCAATCGCTGTCCGGCGAAATAAAATATTCAATTTCCATTTGTTCAAATTCAAGAGTGCGAAAAATAAAGTTTCCTGTTGTTACTTCATTCCTAAAAGATTTTCCGATTTGACCGACGCCGAAAGGAATTTTGCGAGCAGTGGAAGAAATAATATTTTTATAATCCGTAAATATCGCTTGCGCCGTTTCGGGGCGGAGATAAGTTGTTATCCCTTCTTCTTCGATGGGTCCGATAACGGTTTTAAACATTCCGCTAAAAAGTTTGGCTTCGGTAAATTCTCCGCCGCAATCAGGGCATTTTGAGGGATCCTTAAGTTTGTCCGGCCGAAAACGATGATGGCATTTTTTGCATTCAACCAGAGCGTCTTTGAAATTTTTAACGTGACCGCTCGCCTCCCAAACCTTCGGGCTCAAAAGTATTCCTCCGTCTAGACCGACCATGTCGTCCCGCTGATGAATAAAATAATCCCACCATTCTTTTTTAATGTTATTTTTAAGTTCAATTCCAAGCGGGCCATAATCGTAAGTGCTAGCAAGGCCGCCGTAAATCTCCGATCCCGGATAAACAAATCCCCGCCTTTTTGCCAAAGAAACTATTTTTTCCATATTGATTTTTATTTCCTTATTTTTATCCATAACCGTTAAAAATTATTGAATGACCGCCCCTCCTTGGCCGGCAACTGTCTTATCGTTGGGCAACGAAGTGTCAACGACATTAGCCGAAGCGCTTAATTGCGTATTAGTAAAATCATCTGTTGCTGTTAAGGCGACCGGTCCGACAAGAGGCGCTATGTTATTTAATTGAGTTATCGCGGGCGTGTTTTTTATTTGGAATATTGCTTCAATTGGCGGAGAGATGACGCCTGTTGTTGCCGGGATATTATCTATCTGCCAAGTTATAGTGTTGCTATTTGGATCGTAAGTTGGCTGACTGGAAATGCTGCTTTTTACGGTTCCCGTCCAGGTTACGTTGGTCGCCAGATTAGCTTGAATTTTAACATTGGAAATGTCGGTCGCGTAGTTAGTGATAATCCAGTGGATGGTATACTCCGTGGGTTGGTTTACTTTTGGAGGGAATGGGCCGCTGTTTAATATTCCCGAAGCGGCGTCTCTGAAATATCCATAGGATGCGATACTGACTTGCCCCTGAATCGGCGTGTCCAACTCGGCTAAGCCGACGGTTTGGCTGGTATTGCTATTAGGCAAGATGGTTTGAGAAACTATTTTAGCTTTTAATTTTAAGGAGAAATCTTTATCGCTTATCATTCTAATAGGATAACTGCCTTTTGTGTTTAGAGACAGATTTACCGACCCCTCTTGATTGGGAGCAACCGACGCTAATTCGGGAAGGTTTGACGAGTTCCAAGTGAAAGTTTGAGTAAGGCCATTAAAATAGCCGTTGGTTTGCGAAGAGGAAAAATCGTATAAGTCTCCGGTTAAGGCGGCAGTAATGACGGCGTTTTGAAAAGTGACAGAAGAATTATTTTTATAAGTTATCGTGTAATTTAAATTATCGGAAAGCTTTGAAATGTAATTAGGGTTGTCGTTTAAACTAACCGAAACAGACAAAGGCGAGGAAGTGATTGATAACTGAAGTTTTTGGTTGTTTACTTGATAGTTTTGGCCATTAAGTTGCGCGTTAACGTCGGCTTCCATTTCAAAAAACGATTGGTCGGGACCGACAACCGATCCGGTTATAGTAAAGCTAGAACTCGTGCCTGGCGCCAGAGAATTCAAACTCCAAGTATTATTGCCGCTTGTCGGTTTAACGCTACTTGAGCTAAAATTATAAACCGGCGGATATACGAGCGACAAAGAAACGTTTGATAAGGCTTGATCGGTGTTATTTTTGTAATTAATCGTCATATCAAAATTCTCGCCGCTGACAATATTTTGCGGAGCGGAAAGAGAAACGCTGACTATCGGATCTAAAATATTTATATCAACCGAAGATTGGCGTTCAAAATGATTAATAGTTGTTTGAAGCAGATCATAAGATAAAGCCGCCCTAACTGTTTGAAGCGATTGCGCGCCGCCCAAAGCAATTAAGTTGTAAGTGGCGTTCCCAATACTCCCCGGCCCTAAATCCCCGATTGATTTTTGTTCAACTCGCTGACCGTTATTGGAATCAAGAAAAGAAATATTGTCGGGTAAAATCAAAGATAAGCTTGCGTCTTTTAAGACGAGATTTGAATTATTAAAATAATTTACGGTCAGTTTAAAACTCTGGCCTACGTAAGCTTTGCTGTCGCCTGAAAATTCAATTCCAACACCCTGGTTAACAAGAGAGTTTTGATAATAGAAATACAAATTAATTCCAGTGATAATCAGAGCAACGACAACGGCAAAAATAACACCGATAATCACCCATTTTTTCCGAGATGGATTAGACCGAGGCTTTGTTGTTATTTGCTCTTTCCAGGGAGAATTATTTGCCATATTATTTTATATTACAGCGGCGCTTGAAAATCTACAAATTTTAGCCAATCGGAAGAACTAAAATTTAGCGAGCACTTTTGACATAAAAAAATCTGGTCGTTAATGCTGAAAAATCGGGTATTATTTTGTCCGCAATTATGGCACCGAGAAGCAGTCGGATCCCAGCCTAAAATTTTGAGAGTTTTTTGCCAACTCATATTTTTTTCATTTAAAATTTGCCATAAATTTTCATCAGGTTGATTTTCGGCGAGGACAAGATTTAATTTTTCCAAATCAGCGATTTTAAGCGCTAAACGGGAAATTTTAAAAGCCTCAATAACTTGCGCGCTATTTTTCTCAATGAGCCTTATTTGGATTAAATTTCCAGGCTCTAAATGAGCGGAAAGTTTTGAGGTGATTTTTTGAGCGCTTTTTGCTTTAACGAGTATTTTGCCAAAGTTTTTAGTAAAAACGCTTATCAAATAATCCGCTTCGTTAAGAGGTTCTTTTTTCAGGACGATTGCTTCGTCAAAATATTCAAGCATAGATATATTTTAACAGATAAATATAGCGACGCGAAACTACGCGCTATTAGTCGGACCGAGCGATCTATCCGAATAAAAAATTAACTCAAAATCGCAATTTAAAAGCATAAATTTCTTTGCTTTACTTTATTTATAAAGGCGTTATATTGTTAAGCAGCGCCTTAAATTAAAGGAGGTTTATCATATGATAGGTAAAAAAGAGCTTTGTCCTCACGGCAATAAGATGGTCTCAAGCCGGCTTTACGACGAACGATCCCAAAAATTAGAGTTTATCAGCGGGGGCGTTTATAAGACATTATATTGTTGTAAAGAGCCGATGAAGAGAAAAACCGTAAAATCAACGTATGATTGCAGCAAATATGGCTATCAAAAAGAATCTTCTATAACAATCGCGGAATGCCCTTGCTGTGGGAAGCAAATTCTAGATTCGGATATTAATCCGACGATAAGGAGGTTTTTTGATTGGTTTCGCCAGAAATTC